>JABFWC010000205.1 GCA_013362385.1 Pseudarthrobacter sp. | reverse complement strand
GACGGCGAGGGTGATGCCGTCCCGAAGGGCGCCTTCCAAGGCGGCGTGGGCGGAGGACTGCAGTTTCTTCATGACGACTCCTCGTTGAGCGCGGGGACGTCCATTTTATGGACGACAAGTTCTCGCTGTGGAGCCTATGGGGGCGCTGTTTGCCTGTCAAGACGGCAGAACTGCTGCTTCTATAGTGTGGACGGTAGGATTTATTGCATCCACATTATGGACATTTGGAGGGATTATGACGGCCGTGCCGGTGCAGGGGGCCCAAGTGGTGGCCCGGATAGCAGGACTGCTGCGCCTGGTGGGCCGCAGCCCGGAGGGCATGCCGCTCGCGGCCCTGGTCCGCGAATCCGGGCTGACCCGGCCCACGGTCCACCGGCTTCTGTCATCGCTGGCCTCGGAAGGGCTGCTGGACCACGATTCCGCCACGGGCAACTGGGTGCTGGGACCGGAAGTCCTGCTGATGGGTTCGGTGGCGTCAGCGCGCTTCCCCATGGAGGACATCGCCCGTCCCAGTCTTCGCCGGCTTGCCGAGGCGACAGGGGAGAGCGCCTTCTTCTCCATTCGGCGCGGTGCGGAGACCGTCTGTTTGCTGCGGGAGGAAGGCAGCTTCCCGGTGCGGTCCTTCGTGCTGCACGAGGGCGTCCGGTTCCCCCTGGGCGTGGCCTCGGCCGGGACCGCCATCATGGCCTTCCTCCCGGACGACGAGCAGGAGGAGCTCTTCGTCCGCTGGCCGGAGCATGCAGGGGCCTTCGCTGCGAACCACACCGCTGAGCGGGTGCGGGAAAACCTGGCCCGCACCAGGCTCGCCGGATACTCAGTGAATCCCGGGATGGTGCTGGAAGGCAGCTGGGGGATGGGGGCGGCGGTGTTCGACCGTTCCGGCAAACCAGCTTGGGCGTTGTCGTTGACCGGTATCGAGCCGCGCTTCAAGCCGGAACGGCAGCCTGAGCTGGGCGCCCTCCTGATGGCGGAGGCGCACCGGATCACCCAGCAGCTCGGCGGCGAGGCGGCGGCGCCCAAGTAGCCCGGTTTTGCCGGGGGAATGACGACGGCGCGCCGCCCTTTTCGGTGCGTCGCGCCGTCGTGCTTCCCAAAAGTGGGCTATTGCGACCGGCTACAGTCCCGCACGGGGCTCCTCCGGGCCCTCGTGCTTCCACCAGGTATCGAAGATGGTGACCGGGACGGTGCGCTTGTGGCGGGTGCGCAGGTACTTCTGCTCGATCGCTTCGGCGACCTCCTCCGGAACGTCCCGGCCTTCAAGGTAGTCGTCGATCTGGTCGTAGGTCAGGCCCAGCTCGTCCTCGTCGGTGCGTCCCGGCCGGTCGTCGAGCAGGTCAGCGGTTGGCACCTTCCCCGAGACCCGCTCGGGAGCGCCGAGCTCAGCGAGCAGGGCACGGTTCTGCCGCTTGTTCAGGCCGAACAGCGGCAGGATGTCCGCCCCGCCGTCGCCGTACTTGGTGAAGAACCCGGTCACGGACTCGGCGCCGTGGTCGGTGCCGATCACCAAATAGTTGTGCTCGCCGGCCAGCGCATACTGGGCGATCATGCGGGTGCGGGCCTTGGTGTTCCCCTTGTGGAAGTCGGAGATCTCCGAGCCCACAGTCTTTTCGAACTCCTCCTCAAAACCGTCCACGGCAGCGGAAATGTTGAAGGTCCATTCCGTCTTGGCCTTGATGAAGTCCAGGGCCGCCTGGGCGTCCTCCTCATCGTGCTGCACGCCGTAGGGCAGGCGGACGGCAACGAAGTTCGCTTCGACGCCTTCGGCCTCCAGTTCATCCACCGCCAGCTGTGCCAGCTTTCCGGCGAGGGAGGAGTCCAGGCCGCCGGAGATGCCCAGGACGAAGCCCTTGGTCCCGGTGGCCTTCAGGTAATCCTTGAGGAACGCGACGCGCTTGCGCACCTCCCCCGCGGGATCGATCCGGGGCTGAACGCCCATTTCGTCAATGATCTTGGCCTGGAGTTCGCGCATGTGGTCCACACTAGCCAGCGGTGTCTACTACCCTCAACTGGTCCGGCCGGGCGTTGCGGGGCGTAGCGTACAGGCATGGAGCGGACGGGGTGTGCTGTTGTTGGCGGCGGCCCGGCGGGCATGGTGCTTGGCCTGCTGCTGGCCCGGGCCGGGGTGCAAGTTGCGGTCCTGGAGAAGCACAGCGACTTCCTGCGTGATTTCCGCGGCGACACCGTCCACCCCTCCACCATCCGGCTGATCGACGAACTCGGCCTGGGCGGGGAATTCCGCAAACTGCCCCAGAGCCGGCTGCGCGGTGTGGCGGTTCCGATTCCGGGTGCGGGCCTGGTCACACTGGCGGATTTCGAATCCCTGAAGCCGCCCTACAACTACGTCGCGATGATGCCCCAATGGGACCTCCTCAATTTCCTTGCGTCCCGGGCCGGCGCCGAGCCGGGCTTCACGCTCCTGATGGAGCACGAGGCCACGGGGTTGGCGTTCGACGGCGGACGGGTCACCGGGGTGCGCTACGCGGCGTCGGGGCACGAGGCGGTGCTGCACGCCGACGTCGTGGTGGCGGCGGACGGCCGCAAGTCCGTGCTGCGCCAAGCGGCCGGGCTGTATCCGAAGGAGTACCCGGTGCCGTTCGACACCTGGTGGTTCAAGCTCCCGCGCCGTGCTTCGGAATCCGGCGAAATAGCCGGGGTGGTCCCGTCAGTGGGGGACCGCGATGCCATGATCGCCCTCAACCGCACCGACTACTACCAGATGGGCTACCTGGCCCCCAAAGGCGCCTATGCCCGGATCCGTGCCGAAGGCGTGGAACGGTTCCGGCAACGCGTGGCAGCCCTCCGCCCTGACCTTGCCGACCGGGTGGACTCCATCCGGTCGCTCGATGACCTGCACTGGCTGGACGTCCGGCTCGGCCGGCTGCGGCGCTGGTACGTGGACGGTTTCCTGTGCATTGGCGACGCTGCCCACGCGATGTCGCCCGTGGGCGGGGTGGGGATCAACCTCGCCATCCAGGACGCCGTGGCCGCGGCCGCCCGGCTGGCGCCGGACCTGCTTAGGGGCAGGGTGGCGGAGAAGACCCTGGCCGCCGTGCAGCGCCGCCGGCGCATGCCCACGGTTGCCGTCCAGGCGGTCCAGCGGCTTCTGCACCGCGTGATCTTCGTGCCGCTGTTTGCCGGGAGACTGTCCGGGGACCTGCTGGCAGGCAAGGGCGCGGGGGCAGCGTTCAGCTGGCGACGCCTCCTTTTCCTCATCCTGCGCCATAATCCCGTGGTGCGGCGGGTCCTGCCCCGGGTGATCGGCTTCGGGCCGCGGCCGGAGCATGCGCCCGCGTTCGCCCGCCGGGCTCCCGCCCCGCCACCGACTAAACTGGAGCCCATGACTTCCCCCACTGACACGGCCGTAGACACTGCCGCTGCCCGCGCCCGATTGCTCGAACTGATCAAGGAACTCGCCGTGGTCCGCGGCAAGGTAATCCTCTCCAGCGGGGCCGAGGCGGACTACTACATCGACCTGCGCCGTATCACGCTGCACCATGAAGCCTCCAAGCTGGTGGGCCAGGTAATGCTGGCCCTTGCGGACGAGGCCGGCATCGAGTTCGAGTGCGCCGGCGGGCTCACTATGGGTGCCGACCCGGTCGGCACTGCCGTGATGCACGCCGCCGTTGACGCCGGCCGGAACGTGGACGCGTTCGTGGTTCGCAAGGCCCAGAAGTCCTATGGCATGGGCCGCCAGGTGGAAGGGCCGTCCGTTGAGGGGCGCAAGGTGCTGGTGCTGGAGGACACGTCCACCACAGGCGGTTCGGCGCTGACCGCCGTCGAGGGCGTGCGCAAAGCCGGCGGCAACGTGGTGGCGGTGGCAGTGATCGTGGACCGCGATACCGGCGCCAAGGAAAAGATCGAAGCCGAAACCGGGGTGCCCTACCTGTACGCCTTCGGCAAGGACGAACTGGGACTCGCCTAGCCCGCTTGACTGCGCACGCCGCCGCCCGGCTACCGGCCCTTGGGTCGGTGGCCGGGCTGCTTTATGATCTGCTTTACCCCCTTCCGTCCCTTGGAGACCTGCCAGCATGCTCCCTCCCAACAAGGCCTTGAGCGCCACCGACCAGGTCCAGAACCTCATCCTGGAAAGTGCCGATTTCGAGGAGTTCCTCAACCAGCTGGCGCGGTTCTCCGCGCACCAGATGGCGGGCGACGGCGACGACGCCCTGTGCGGCATCACGCTGCTCCGGGACCGCAAGGCTGCCACCATCGGCTGGAGCAGCGACTCTGCGCGGGAAGTCGACGAGATTCAGTACTCCCTTGCCCAGGGCCCCTGCCTCACCGCGGCGCAGGAGGAGCGTGAAGTGCACGTTCCGGACCTGTTCCAGGAGGACCGATGGGGACCGGACTACGCGGCCGCCGTCGCCTCGCACGGATTGCGCTCCGTGCTCTCCCTGCCCTTCAGCCTCCAGGGCGAGGCCAAGGCCGCACTCAACCTGTACTCCGACGTTCCGCACAAGTTCGACGGCGCGGCGGCAGCCAGGGCCCGTGACTTCACCCGCGAAATCTCGGAGGCGCTGCGCCTGGCCGTGCGGTTCTCGCTGCACACCGACAGCGCCGCGAACCTTCGTGCCACCCTGGAATCGCGGACCATCATCGACATCGCCATAGGCATCGTGATGGCGCAGAACCGCTGCAGCCAGGAAGCCGCGGCCCGAATCCTCACCGAGGCCTCCAGCAACAGCAACACCAAGCTCCGGGACATCGCCAGGTCGCTGGTGGATTCGGTGGGCGGGACAGGTGCCCGCACCCACTACCAGGAACCGTCCGATGTTCCCCGGAGCAGCACCGCCTGACCGGCGGCTTGTCTGCTGCCGCCCGGCGGGTTAGGCTTGCCGAGGTTGAGCCGTCGGCCATAGACCTCTTTTGGAGTACCTATGGACCCCGCGCTAGACGCACTCGTTAACCTTGATGTCCCCGGGGACATCGTCCGGATCGACGTCCGGGGGACACTTCAGCACAGCACCCGTGTTGAACTTGTCCACATCATCCGGCGCGTCCGGCGGATGGGCATCCGCTGCCCCATCTGCGTAGACCTTTCCCAGGCTGCCCTTGTCGAGTCCTCTGCGCTGGCCGGGCTCCGCAGCGACCTCAACGCCTTGGACATCAATTCGCTGCCCGGCGCTTCCCGTGCCGTCGTATCCCTGCAACTCACCGACGCGGTGTACGACCCCGCCCCGGAAGCATCCGCGCAAAGGACGCCGCTCCTGTTGGAAGTCGGCGTGACGGGCCTTTTCGCGGCCAGCGACTTTGCGGAGCGGCCCTGGCAGGAGCCCGGCGTCCTCCTGACAGACCTCTACGGCCGCCCGCTCAGCGACTATTCTGACAAAGAACTGCTGGCGGCCAGCGACTCCCTCTTCGCCCTGCTGGACATTCCGCAGGCCCTCGACGGCGCGGACCTGCTGGGCCGGTACAACGACATCGGCCTTGAAATCCTTCGCCGCCAGCAGGAACCCCAGGCGCCCTTCCCGGCCGCGGAGGGCCAGGCGGCCAGCTGATCCGGCGTCGCCGAATGGTTACGCCCCGCTCCTTGCGGCGGTATCTTCCAGTGTGCCTACGTTAGTGGTGTGCCGTTTGAGGGAGAAGTGAATCCGCAGGACCGGCGCGGGACCCCCCAGGCCCGGCTCCTGTCGGAGGCGGCTGCCCTCAAACGCTTTTCGCGCCGTACCTTCCTTGGCGGCGCGGGGGCCGCCTCGCTGCTGGCAGCGGACATGCTGCTCACCCGCGAGGTCCAGTCGCAGCGGCGCGTCACGAAGATCCTGCCCGTTGCGGACGATTTCGCCGACGCCTACTACCCGGACGCCAGCTGGTTCCTTTTCCCCGGGTACAAGACCAGCTGGGAGGAGGCGCAGTGGATCCTGAACACGCTCCGCGGCGCGCTGAACAAGCGTGCCCGGCTCGCCGCCGTCGGCTATTCAAACCTCGGCCTGAACATCAACGAGGTGGTCAATGCGATCGTCGACTACATCTCCGCCGAGAAGATCACCAAGCTGTTCTTTTACGGGCACAGTTTTGGCGGAATGCTCGCAACGCAGGTGGCTGCCCGGCTCCTGGCGGCCCACGGCGTGCAGGTGCAGTTCATCGTCCTGGACTGCAGTCCGTACAGCGCCCATGACGTGCTGGACCAGAGCTGGTTCGACGGCGTCGTGTTCCTGTACGAGCGCGGCTTCCGGTTCCCGTCCACCCTCCGCGGAGGGTACGAACTGGGGGAACGGATTATCCACAAGGATGAACGGAGCTGGCGGCAGATCCTGGACCAGACGCTCGAGCAGCTCTCCCCGATTGCGCCGTCGAGCGTGCTGGTCCAGACCGAATCCGCGTATATCTACCACTTCGACGGCAGCCAGTTCGCCGGGAAGCTTGGAACGGCAAAAATGGCCTACATCGGCAATCCCAAGGACCAGACAGTGTCGTACGAGACAGCGGTGGAAACCTGGGCTGTGGTCTTCAAGGACAACATGGTCTCCAGCAACCTGCAGACCACCGGTGCCGCGCCGGCGCATGCCAGCCCGGGCTGGAACCCGCAGATCTACCGGCCGCTGCTGACGAACCTGCTGGACGAGTTCGTGCCGCTGCCCCGCGGCGGGTCCAGGGTGAGTATCTTCTAGATCTGGTTCTTGAGGTCCGCCACCGAGTTCAGCACCTGGTTGGGCCGGAACGGGAAGGCTGCGATGTCGTCCTTGTGCGTGATGCCGCTGAGCACCAGGACCGTGTGCAGGCCCGCCTCCATGCCCGCGATGATGTCCGTGTCCATCCGGTCCCCGATCATCGCGGTGGTTTCGGAGTGGGCATCGATCTGGTTCATCGCGCTGCGGAACATCATGGGGTTGGGCTTGCCCACAATGTAGGGTTCCCGGCCCGTGGCCTTGCTGATCAGCGCGGCGATGGCGCCCGTGGCGGGCATGGGGCCGTCCTTCGACGGGCCGGTGGCATCCGGATTGGTGGCGATGAAGCGGGCGCCGGCGAGGATCAGGCGGATGGCGGTGGTGATTGCCTCGAAGGAGTAGGTGCGGGTCTCGCCCAGCACCACGAAGTCGGGGTTCTGATCGGTGAGGATGAAGCCTGCCTCATGCAGCGCCGTCGTGAGGCCTGCCTCGCCGATCGTGTAGGCGCGGTTGCCGGATTCCGCGCCACCGGCGGACACCTGGTCCTTCAGGAACTGGGCCGTGGCCAGGGCCGAGGTCCAGATGTTCTCTTCGGGAATCTCCAGTCCCGAAGCGCGCAGGCGGGCAGCGAGGTCGCGGGGCGTGAAGATGGAGTTGTTAGTCAGCACCAGGAAGCGCTTGGATGTGTCCACCCAGCGCTGGATCAGCTCCGCAGCCCCCGGGATCGGCT
>JABFWC010000275.1 GCA_013362385.1 Pseudarthrobacter sp. | reverse complement strand
ATCCCGGACGGCCTTCAGGTAGCCGGGGCCGCCGATGGACGCCGGAAAGAGTTTAATCGCGGCGGCGCCGCGTTCCATCGCCTCATAGGCCTCGCTGGGCGTCAGCGCCCCGGCCAGGACCGGGATGCCGGCGGCAGCTGCCTCACTGATGGAGGGTGCCAGGGAAGGAGTAACGATGAACTGGCCCCCGGCTGCGGTGACACGTTCGACGTCGGCCTCGCTGAGGACGGTGCCGGCGCCCACCAGGCAGCCGGCCGGGGCAGCCGCGCGGACCTCGCGGATGGCCTCCAGCGCGTTGGGCGTGGTGAGGGCGATCTCCACGTACTGGAAACCTTCCTCCATTGCCGCCAGCGCGGCCTTGGCGGCGGCACCGCCGTCGTTCCCGCGGACAATGCCGACAAGGCGCGCCTGCCGGATGCCCGCCAGAAGGCTGGCGGAAGTATCAGCTGTATGCCGGAAAGTCATAGGGTTCACCATTCTGCAAAGGATCCGTCGGGGTGGCGCCACACCGGGCCGCGCCAGGCGTGGCCACGCTTGTCCGCTGCCCGGACCACGGCCTCATCGATTTCGATGCCCAAGCCGGGTCCCGTGAGCCGTTCGATGTGGCCGTTCACGAATTTGAACGGGGTCTTGTCCACCACGTAGTCAAGGACTTCGGCGCCCTGGTTGTAGTGGATGCCGATGCTTTGCTCCTGGATGAGGAAGTTGGGCGTGGCGAAGCCCACCTGGAGGCAGGCCGCGAGCGCCAAGGGCCCCAGCGGGCAGTGCGGGGCCAACTGGACCTCGTAGACCTCGGCCAGCGCGGCGATCTTGCGGACCTCGGTGATGCCGCCGGCATGCGAGAGGTCCGGCTGCGCCACGGCGATTCCGGCCTGCAGCGCGGGCAGGAACTCCTGCCGGTTGTACAGCCGCTCCCCCGTGGACACCGGGGTGGTGGTGGCGGACGTGAGTTCGCGGAGCAGGTGCGTGTTCTCCGGCACCACGGGCTCCTCCAGGAAGAACGGCCGGTACGGCTCCAGGAGCGGCGCCACTCGCCGGGCGTTGGCAAGGCTGAAGCGGCCATGGAAGTCGACGGCGACGTCGCGGTGTTCCCCGAGGACTTCACGGGCGGCAGCCACGCGGCGGATGACCCCGTCGATCTCCGCTACGGAAGCCACCGGGCTCATCCGGCCGCTGGCATTCATTTTCACGGCGGTGAGGCCCACTTCGAGCTGGGCGCTGATCTGGTCGGCCACCTCGCCGGGCTCGTCGCCGCCCACCCAGCCGTACATCCGGATCCGGTCACGGACGTGGCCGCCCAGGAGCTGGTGGACGGGGGTGTTGAAGTGCTTGCCCGCGATGTCCCAGAGCGCCTGGTCCAGGCCTGCGACGGCGCTGGCCAGGATGGGGCCGCCGCGGTAGAAGGAGCCTTTCGTCATGACCTGCCAGTGGTCTTCGATGCGGAGGGCGTCCCTGCCGACGAGCAGTTCGGAGAGTTGCCCAACGGCGGCGCGCACGGTCTCGCTGCGGCCCTCGCAGGTGGCCTCGCCCCACCCGATGATGCCGCTTTCGGTCTCGATCCGGACGAAGAGCCAGCGGGGGGCAACGAGGAAGGTTTCGATCCGGCTGATGGTGGTCACGCGGTGGTTCCTAACCCTTGGTGGCCCCGGCGGTCAGGCCGGAGACGATGTACTTCTGCGTGAAGAGCGCAATGATCATGATGGGGATCGTGACCACTGTTGCAGCGGCCATAAGCCCGCCCCAGTCGATGCTGGCGTAGGAGACGAAGTCGAAGATCGCCACGGGCAGGGTCTTGGTCTTGGCGCCCGAAAGCACCAGCGCGAACATGAAGTTGTTCCACGAGAAGATGAAGGAAAGGAAGCCCGCGGTGGCGATGCCGGACACGGCCAGCGGCAAGGTGATCAGGCGGAAGGCCCCGATGGGCGTGAGGCCGTCCACTTCAGCGGATTCCTCCAGTTCGAGCGGGAGCGAGTCGAAGTAGCTCATCATGATGTACACGATCAGCGGCAGGGCCACGAACATGTGGCTGAGGATCAGCACCTCGAACTTGCCCACCATCCGAAGGTTGGAGAAGACGTA
The DNA here is from genome assembly GCA_013362385.1 of Pseudarthrobacter sp. Taxonomy (GTDB): domain Bacteria; phylum Actinomycetota; class Actinomycetes; order Actinomycetales; family Micrococcaceae; genus Arthrobacter. Next base: position 5,279 of record JABFWC010000275.1, on the reverse strand, counting down.
GTACCAGGGCACCAGGAGTGAGACACCCGGGATGACGCGGGCCATGAGGACCACCAGCGCGGAGCGGTGCATGGTGAACCTGCTCATCGCGTATGCGGCGGGGACGCCCAGGACGATGGACAGTGCCGTCGAGACGAAGGCCACCCAGAAGCTGTTGACCACGAAGACGAAGTAGTTGTTGCGCTGCAGTACGTTGGCGTAGTTCTCGAAGGTGGGCGAGAACAGGAAGGCCTTGGCGGTGTCGTAGATGTCCACGTTGGTCTTCAGCGACGCCAGGAGCATCCAGAACAGCGGTGCGAGCAGGAACAGCACCACCACGACAAGGGCCGCCACCCGGAAGACCTTGTAGGCGCGGGTGCCCAGCGGCTTCCGGCGCCGTGCGGGACGGCTGCCAGCTGCGGTGGAAGGGGTGTCTTGGTTCAGCACGGTCATTTGTTTGCCGCTTTCTTGCGCATGGTGAGCAGCCACATGGAGCCGATGATGATCATGAAGAAGAGGATCAGCACTGCGGAGGAGAGCCCGTACTGGTTGTAGTCGAAGCTCAACCCGTAGGCGTAGACATTCAGCGTTTCCACCTCGTGGAACGAACCGCCGCCCTTGCCTTTGGTGGCGTAAAGAATGTCGAAGGTCTTCAGGGCGTCGATGCCCCGCAGCAGGATGGCAACGATGACGGTGGGCATCATGAGCGGCAGGGTGATGTAGAAGAACCGCTGGAAGGCGTTGGCGCCGTCCACGCGGGCTGCCTCGTCCGGTTCGTCGGAGAGCGAGGTCAGGCCGGCCAGCAGGATCAGCACCACCATGGGGGTCCACTGCCACACGTCCATGAAGATGGTGGTGCCCAGTGCCGTGTCCTGCCCGGACAGCCAGGGCTGGGGCGGGATGCCGACCATCCCCAGGAGCTGGTTGACGAATCCGATGTTGGGGTCGAAGATCAGCCTCCACATCATGCCGACGGCCACGGGCGTGGCGACGAGCGGGAGCAGGATGGCCACGCGGACCCACTTTTCGCCGCGGAAGGGGCGCCACAGCAGCAGGGCGATGCCCATGCCGAGTACGACCTCAAAGGCCAGGGCCAGGCCGGTGAAGGACAGGGTGCGGCCCACGGCCGGCCAGAACCGGTCCGTGTCCGTCAGCACCGTGAGGTAGTTCTTCAGGCCGATGAACTCGGTGGCGGCCCGGACCGAGCCCTGGGAGTCGGTGAGGCTCAGGTACAGGGTCCAGGCCAGCGGGAAGACAATCAGGACGCCGACGAAGATCATGGCCGGGGCCGCAAAAAGCCATTTCCGGTGCCGGTTGGCCCAGGCGGAAAAGTTGCTTCCTCTGCCGGAGGGGCCCCTGGCGCTGCGCGGCTGTGCGCTGCGGGGAGGGTTCAAAACAGACATGGTTCACCTAAAAAGTTTGGAGGGTGAAGCGGGGCCGCGCCGGGACGGCTGTGGCCGTCCCGGCGGGCTGGTGTGGCACCTGCGGCGCCTGGGTACTACTTCTTTTCGCTGTCCAGGAAGGACTGGAAGGCGGTCTGCGCGTCGTTGGCTGCGGCGGCGGAGTCTGCACCGGTGATGGTGGCAACGATCGGGGCGCCTACGATCTCGCGCGCCTTGCCTACCGTGACAACCTCAGGACGGTCATGGCCCACGCCGTTCTTGGCACTCGCGGCGATCGCGTCGGCCAGATCCTTGGGGTAGGTGGAGGTTCCCTCAGAGTTCGACCAGACGGAGGCCCGCGGGCCCGGAACACCGGCCTTCTGGGCGGCGAGGGTGCGTTCCTTGCTGGTTGCCCACTGGATGAACTTCCAGGCGTTGTCCTGGTTGCTGGAGTTCTGGTTGACGCCAAGTGCCCAGGAGGGGATGTTGTACGGCTTTGAACCGGCGGGTCCGGAAGGCAGTGCGGCAAACCCGACCTTGTCGGCGACCTTGGACTTGGCGGGATCGGTGGCGTTCTTGTAGAGCGAATCGGCTTCCGTATAGAAGGCGGCGCCGCCCTGGGTGAAGATGGCCATCGCCTCCGGCCAGCTCATGTCCGTGCTGACGTTGGCGGGGCCGTAGTTCTTGATCAGGCCACCGTAGAAGGAGTAGGCCTTCTTGGCGGCATCGGTGTTGAGGGAGGCCTTGCCGCTGGAGTCGACGAAGTCGCCGCCGAAGCTGTACAGGAAGCTGGAGAACTGGGTGACTGCGGCGGACTTGCCCGTGCGGGCAACAAAGCCGGCGGTCTCCGGGGAGGAAGCCTTGATGGCCTTGGCGGCGGCCTCCAGTTCGTCCATGGTCTTGGGGACCTGGAGGCCGGCGGCCTGGAGCAGGTCCTTGCGGTAGTACAGGACTTCGCGTTCGGTAATGATCGGAACGCCGACCACCTTGCCGTCAACGGTGGTGGCCTTGACGGGGCCTTCCTGGTAGTCCTTCCAGTCCCAGCCCGAATCCGAGGAGACGTTCTTGGTCAGGTCCGCCAGGTAGCCGTTCTTGGCGAAAGCCTTGCCTTCCTGAAGGGGACGGTACATCATCACGTCGATCTCGTCGCTGCCTGCGTTGAGCTTCACGTTGTACTGGTCCGAGAGCTGGTCCTCGCCGAGCTGGGTCAGCTCGACCTTGAGCCCGCTTGACTTCTCGAACTCCGGAATGGCGGCCTTGATGCCTTCAGTCCAGACGTGGTTTGCCAGGGTGACGCGGACCGTGCCGGACTGCTTCGCCTGGTCGCTGCCACCTCCGCCGCCGCTGCAGGCGGTCAGCCCCAGCGACATCGCCGCGGCAACAGCCGCGTACTTCACAATCGAACGCCGCTTCATTACGACTCCCTTTGCTGTAGGGCCCGCAGCTCCGCGGGCCGGCCACAAACGCCTCTTTACGTCTGCTGTGTTCTGCGAGCATAAACAAATAAGGCAGACATATACAAGAGCAGACTCTCAACCCATATGATTTATCCATGACGATCCCAAAGGCGGCGTTCTCCCCCGACCTGCATTCATCGCTGGTCGAAAACCTGGGGCTCGCCATTGCCGAGGGAACGCTGGCGCCGAACACGATCCTGCGGCTGGACGAGCTTGAGGCCCGGCACAAGGTGTCCCGCTCCGTGATCCGGGAAGCGACCCGCGTCCTGGCGTCAATGGGAATGCTTGAATCCCGCCGGCGCCTGGGGACGGTGGTCCAGCCCGAGGCGGTCTGGAACCTCTACGACCCGCAAGTGATTAGATGGCGGCTGGCATCCGCAAAACGGCTGGAGCAGTTGCGTGCCCTGAACGAACTTCGCGGCGCCATCGAACCGCAGGCGGCCCGGCTCGCCGCCGAGCGGGCATCCCTCGACGACGCGAGCAACCTCGTCTCAACCGCTGCCAGGCTCTGGGCCGCCGGACAGCGGGGGGACCAGCCCGAATTCCTCCGCCTGGACATCGAATTCCATGCGGCCGTCCTCAATGCCTCCGGCAACCTGATGTTCTCCCAGCTGCATAACCTGGTGGCGGAAGTGCTGGCCGGGCGCACGGAGCACGGACTGATGCCGCACCTTCCCGACCACGAGGCACTGCAGCTGCACGTGGACGTTGCCAGCGCCATCCAGCGCGGCGAACCGGGAGCGGCCCACGCCGCAATGAGCAGGATCGTGGAGCAGTCCACGGAGGAAATGGGCGACATCTGGTCCAGCAGCCACCCGGGCGGCAGTGACGGTCCGGAAGGTGACGGCCCGGCGGCCGCCGCAGCACCCTGAGGACCCGGGGGCTTTCTCCCGGATCAGGGCATACCTTACGAAGGAGTCGTACCCCTGCAAATCCCTGCGTCAAATGCGGGGGACATGGCCGGGCTGGCTACCCAAGCAGGGATAGGAGGGGTTAGTACTCGCCCTTGATCACAAAGTAGGAACCGCGGATAGTGCCCGCGAGCTTTGACTTCTGGCGGGCGAACTTGAAGGTCGCGGCCAGTTCCTCCGGCACCTCCATGCCGTCGGACAGCTTGAATCCGACCGCCCTTTTCCCGCCCTCATCGAGGTCGTACTTGACGTTGATGGTGTGCTCGGACTCGTTAAACACGTTAGCCATGCGCAGTCCGTCCACCTCGAAGGAGGACACCTCGAGGGGCTTGGCGGAGATAACGAGATTGCGCTCGGCTGAAAGGATGTGGTTGATGTACTGGAGCGTCGCCGGATCATCCTCCGCGGGCGTGACAGTGAAGTCGTGGTCGTACTTGTTTTTGTAGTAGCGGGCCTCGTTGGCCCGCAGCCCGGCCAGCGCCTCGGCAACCGGCGACGATTCCAAACCAACGGTGGATACGTTCTTGAAATCCACGGTGTACGGCATAAGTCCTCCTGGATGATCCTCCGCTCATCCTTGCAGACTCGTATCAGGCCATGCACGTGGAAACGGGCCGGACCGGCGGATTAAGTTCAAAAACGACATGGAGGCGGGATGGGAAGACCCACTCCTACAGAGTCTATTTCTCAGAGGATGGGTCCGCTGGAAGCGGCCAGGTTCCCTCCGGTCGCCCCCCTGATCACCATGAAGAGCATCGAGGTATTCGGCCGCCCGGCAGAGGATCTCCTGGCCCAACTCCGGGCCAAGGCGCGGCTCCTCGCCTGGGCGTCCCCTTCCCGCTCCGCCGGCCCGGCCGGCGTCACTGGCCCCGCAATGTAGATGGCCTCGGCGAGGTCACGCCTGCCCTGCGGCCGTACCCTGCGCCGTCACCGCCACTGTCGAATGCTCCGCCTTGGCGGCCTGATGGGGGTTTCCTGCTTCCTTCGCGCAGTGCAGGCAGCAGTAGATGCCCGCTTCGCTGTCAATCGGATGCCCCAGGATGCGGCAGCCGCAGTGCTCGCATGCCGGCGCCATCATGTGAATGGCACATTCGAAGCTGTCGAACGTCCCGGACTGGCTGCCCATGGTGACGGTAAACATCCGCCCCTCGCTGCTGCCGCAGACATCGCAAGCGCCCATGATCATTTCCTCCTGATTCCCGTTGCTCCAGACACTCAGGTTGGCCGCTCCCGGGAGTGGCTGGCTAGAGGCAAAAGTCCTCACGGCGCCGCCGCTCAGGAACACAGAAGATCAGGCCAAAAGTTTCCTGGCCGGCACCCGTGCGCCACCTGTCCCGCTCCGAACTGCCTCGTGGCCACCGTTGGCCTGCCGCTTCGGGCGCAGTTCAGCGATTCGCTGCTGCGCTTGCTGCAGCCCCGAGGGCTGGCCCCGGTATGGAGCCGAGCGGACAACCATGATCCTCGACGCCGAGCCCCGGCTGGAAGACGATCCACGCCGGGAGATCCGCGAGTTCTTCGCAGCTGTCAGCCCGCTGCCAGCGCGTTAAGCG
>JABFWC010000175.1 GCA_013362385.1 Pseudarthrobacter sp. | reverse complement strand
ACTGGTTTGACCAGGAGGGGCACCCCATGTCCGCCGAGCGCTGGGACGACCCCCACCACCGGGTGATGCAGCTCCTGCTGGGGTCCGGCAACGGCGACATGGCCGGCCTCGTGGTGGTGAACGGCGGTACCTCCGACATCGAAGTCACCCTGCCGCACGCGGCCGCGGGAGCTACCCATCGCACATACGAGCTTCGGCTGACCACCTCACCGCTGCATAAGTTGCGCCAGGGCACGCTGGTTGCCTCTGGCGGGAAGGACCTGGTGGAGGCCAACTCCATCAGCATCTACCGCGCTTAGGCTGTCGGACCAAGCCATGCGCAACCCACAAATCGGAAGGCAGCCAGCGCAACCATGAAAATTTTCTCCGGCGACACCTGGACCCTCAACGAGCTGCAGGAGCAGGAAGCCGACGCCGGACGGCGCAGCCTCGTGGTCCCGCCCGCTGACAGCAAGCGCGGGGTCCTGGAATCCTTCGCCGAGGTCCTCAGCTTCCCGGAGCACGACGGGCCGGACCTGGATGCCCTGAACGACTCCCTCCATGACCTCGCTGACAGCATCACCGACAACGGCAACCCGCCGGTCACCGTCCTATGGCAGGTGGCTGCGCAATTCCGTGCGGGCAGGACATTCGGCATCATCTGCGAGATCCTGCAGGACGCAGAGCGGTATGCGGGCAAGGACCTGTCCGTCACCGCCGTCCTGCTGTAAGCCGCACTTCCTGCGGCTGCCGGCTGCGCGGGGGCAGGCAAGGGTCAGCCCTGCTTGCGTTCCTCCTGCGAAACATAAGTGTCCAGCAGCGCGGAGGCCCTGCCGCCGTCGTCCTCCGCTGCCAGGCCCTTGCGCATGGTTTCCGCCTTCTCCTTGCCTGCCGGGAAGGGCGGAACGAGCGGTACCTCCGGGTCGGTGAGCACCTCGATCAGCACGGGACGGTCTGCGGCGAAGGCTTCCTCCCAGGCAGCGCCGATGTCCTCCGGGTCCTCCACGCGGATGCCACGAAGTCCCAGCAGCTCCGCGTACCCGGCAAAAGGAAAATCCGGAAGCTGCTGGCTGGCGGCGAACCGCGGCTCCGCCTCGGATTCGCGCTGCTCCCACGTCACTTCGGTCAGCTCGCGGTTGTTGAAGACGCAGACCACGAACCGCGGGTCGTGCCAGTGTTGCCAGCGGTGGGCCACGGTGACCAGTTCGGCGGCACCGGACATCTGCATGGCGCCGTCCCCGGCCAGCGCCACCAGCGGCCGCTCCGGCCGGGCGAGCTTCGCGGCAAGGCCGTAGGGGATGGCGCACCCCATGCTGGCAAGCGTCCCGGACAGGTGCACCGGAACCCCTGCCGGGACCACGAGCTGCCGGGCGTACCAGTAGACGCAGCTGCCGACGTCGACACTCACTTGGGCGTCCGCGGGGAGCCGGCCGTTGAGCTCACGGACCACCCGCTCCGGATTGACGGGGCTGGCAGGAACGGCGGCGCGGTCCGCCGCGAGGATCCGCCACCGGCTGACGTGCTCCTCCACGTCAGTGCGCCATGGGCTGCGCGGACGGTGTTCCAGCCGCCGGTTCAAAGCCTCCAGTGCGGACGCCGCGTCCCCGGCCAGGCCCACTTCCACCGGGTAGCGGTTGCCGATCTTCTTCTCGTCGATATCGATCTGCACGGCACGGGCGGCGCCTGGCGGCGGATAGAACTCGGTCCAGGGGTCGTTGGAACCCACGATGAGCAGGGCATCGCAGTTACCCAGCAGGTGGGCGCTGGCGGTGGTGCCAAGATGCCCCATGGTTCCGACGGCAAACGGCAGCTCTTCGTCCACGTAGGGCTTGCCCAGCAGGCTCGTGGCAATGCCGGCCTGCAGCTTCTCGGCCACCGCCACGACCTCCGGTCCGGCCCGCCGCGCCCCCTGTCCCACCAGGAGGGCGACGCGTTCGGCCGAATTCAGCAGTGCAGCCGCGGCGTCCAGGTCCTCGTCCCTGGGCGTCTTGGCGGCAGCGCTCCAGGACGGCGCCGTCACCACGATGCCGTGCTGCTGTTCCAGTTCCGGCGCGGCCGCCGACTGCACGTCGTGGGGGACGATGACCACGCAGGGCGACGACGTGGCCAGGGCGGTCCGGAAAGCACGGTCCAGCACCATGGGAACCTGCTCCGGCGCGCTGACCAGCTGCACGAACTGCGACGCCACGTCCTTGAACAGGGTAGTCAGGTCGATCTCCTGCATGTATGCGGACCCCAGCACCGTGCGGCTCTGCTGGCCCACGATGGCCACCACCGGGACGCTGTCCAGTTTGGCGTCATATAGCCCGTTGAGCAGGTGGACGGCGCCCGGGCCCTGGGTTGAGGTCACAACGCCCACACCGCCGGTGTACTTCGCGTGGCCAACGGCCATGAAGGCCGCGGTTTCCTCGTGCCGGGCCTGGACGAACTCAACCTGCCCTTCGGTGCGGCGCAGGGCGCCCATGAAGCCGTTGATGCCGTCGCCGCTGTACCCGAAGACCCGGCTGACGCCCCAGGTCCTCAGCCGCTCCACGATCACGTCGGCCACGGTACGTTCGGTCATGGTGTCCTCCTGCGTCGGGTTGGTGCCCTGCCTGCAAGGAGCCGTACCCACCGGAGCGGCGGCTCAGCGTTCACGATCAGTCCCAGCTCTGCCTTGGAGGCCAGGGCGTCATGACGCGGCAGGACGCGGACGGTGTAGCCGAAGGGCCCGGACCGGTCGATGACCAGGGAACCGCTGAACAGGTGGCGGCCGCTGCCCAGGTGCTCCTGGACCTTCAGTTCCATCATCGTGATGTCGGCAAGGGTGTCGTTCTCCTCCGCCTTCCCGTACGCCACTTCCACGCAGACGTCCTCCGGTGTCAGGGCGTTGAGGGCCACATACGCGTTCACCTGGAGGGTGTCACCGATTTGCGGGTCCTCGGACACGCCTACCGAATCCACGTGCTCCACGTGCACCTGCGGCCAGGCGCCGCGCACCTTCGCGGACCAGGCAGCCAATGCCCGGGCCTGGGAGTAGGAGTTTGCGGTGGCGCTGCGGCCCGCCTCAGCCGCGGGGCGGTAGAGGATGTTCACGTAGTCGCGCAGCATGCGCTCGGCGGAGACAGCCGGGCCCAGATGGGACAGCGTGTGCTTGATCATGGACACCCAGTGGGTGGGCACCTTCTCGCTCCGGGTGGTCGACGGTCCGGCCGCGCCCGCCGCCTCGGACACCGTGCTCCCATAGAAGCGCGGCGCCACCTGGGTTTCCAACAGCTCGTACAGCGCCGCCGCCTCAATGTCGTCCCGCTCCTCCGGGGACGCGTCGTTGTTGGCCGTCGGGATCGCCCAGCCGTTCTCGCCGTCGTACATTTCATCCCACCAGCCGTCCAGGACGGACAGGTTGAGCGAACCGGTCAGCGCGGCCTTCAGTCCGGACGTGCCGCAGGCCTCCAGGGGCCGCAGCGGGTTGTTCAGCCACACGTCGCAGCCGGGGAACAGCGTCCTGGCCATAGCGATGTCGTAGTTGGGCAGGAATGCGATGCGGTGCCGGATCTCCGGATCATCCGAGAAACGCACCAAGTCCTGGATCATCTTCTTCCCGGCGTCGTCAGCGGGGTGCGACTTACCGGCAATGACCAGCTGGATGGGGTGGTCCTTGTGCAGGAGCAGCGCCTTGAGCCGCGCCGGTTCCCGCAGCATCAAAGTGAGCCGCTTGTAGGTGGGCACGCGGCGGGCGAACCCGATGGTCAGCACATCCGGGTCCAGGACGTTGTCAGTCCAGCCGAGCTCGGCGTCGGCGGCCCCGCGCTTCTTCCACGCGGCCCGGAGCCGGCGGCGGACGTCGTCCACCAGCGCTGCCCGCATTTCGCGGCGCAGCGCCCAGACGTCGGCGTCGCTGACGTTGTAGGCGAGGTCCCATTTACCCAGCGCTTCCGCCTCGCTGCCGAACTGGTCGCGGGCGAGCTTGGAGATGCGGCTGTCCACCCAGGTGGGCACGTGCACGCCGTTGGTCACCGACGTGATGGGCACCTCGGAGTGGTCGAAGCCCGGCCACAGCGCGGAGAACATGCTGCGCGACACCTCGCCGTGGAGTTTGGCCACGCCGTTGGCGCGCTGGGCCAGGCGCAGGCCCATGACGGCCATGTTGAAGACGGACGGGTTGCCGTCCGCGTAGTTCTCCCGGCCCAGTTCCAGGATCCGGTCCACGGGCACATCCGGTGCCAGCCCGGCCTGGAAGAAGTGGCTGATCTGGGCGATCTCGAACCTGTCGATGCCGGCGGGGACCGGGGTGTGCGTGGTGAATACCGTGGAGGCACGGCCGGCCGCCAGCGCTTCGTCGAATGTCAGCGCCTGCTCACCGGACATCAGTTCCTGGATGCGTTCAATGCCCAGGAACCCGGCGTGGCCCTCGTTGGTGTGGAATACCTCCGGCGCGGGGCTGCCGGTCAACTTTTGGAAGGCGCGCAGGGCCTTGACCCCGCCCATGCCCAGCAGCAGTTCCTGCTGCAGCCGGTGGTCCCCGCCGCCGCCGTACAGGCGGTCGGTGATGCTGCGGGCGGCGTCGTCGTTGCCGGGAACGTTGGAGTCCAGCAGGAGCAAGGGGACGCGTCCGACGTCGGCGCGCCAGATGTGTGCCAGCAGGCGCCGGCCGTTGGGCAGGGGAAGGGAGATCTGCACCGCGTTGCCGTTCCCGTCAGGCGAGGGCTCGCGGAGCAGGGTAAGGGGCAGGCCGTCAGGATCCAGGACCGGATAGGTTTCCTGCTGCCAGGCGTCCCGCGACAACGACTGCTTGAAGTAGCCGGCCTGGTACAACAGGCCCACGCCGACCAGCGGCACGCCCAGGTCCGACGCGGCCTTGAGGTGGTCGCCGGCGAGGATGCCCAGGCCGCCGGAGTACTGGGGGAGGACCTCGGTGATGCCGAACTCGGGGGAGAAGTAGGCGATCGAGGCCGGTGCGTCAGGGCCCAGGCCCTGGTACCAGCGCGGCTCGTCCAGGTAGCGGTCGAGGTCGTCCTCGGCGGCCCGGACCCGGTCCACCACTGACTGGTCCGCGGCGAGCTGCTGGAGCTCTTCGCGGCTGACCATGCCCAGGAGACCGATCGGGTCCTGCCCGCTTTCCTCCCACAGGCGGGGGTTCAGGCCCGCGAAAAGCTCGCGTGTGGGGCGGTGCCAGGACCACCGCAAATTGCTGGCCAGCCGGGCCAGCGGCCGAATGGGCTCAGGGAGGACTGTACGGACCGTAAACCTGCGGATTGCCTTCACCTGCGTCACACTAACCGACAACCTGCCAGCCGGGAACCAGCATTGGGTTTCTTTTGGGTAAATGACCAGGGCATGAAGAAAATGGCGCGCGGCACGACGAAATTGGTGAGCAGCCTTAGCAATCTTCGCCATTTCTCGCTAACGTCGAGCCTGTGACGACTAACTCAGGAACCAGTGCCGCATCAACCGAAATGCTTCAGCGCCGTATCACCGAGGGTCTGCGGTTCGGGCGTTTCCCCATCACCGACGTGCAGCCCGTCGTCGAGGGCGGGAAGTTTCCGGCCAAGGCGTTGCCGGGGGAGGGCATCGTTGTCGGCGCCACCGCCTTCCGTGAAGGCCATGACCAGCTCGGCGTCAGCGCCGTGCTGCTGGACCCCACCGGGGCCGAGCGCCAGCGCATACGGCTCGCGCCGCCCCGCGGGGAACGCGGCATGGGCACGGACCGCTGGGAAGGGATCCTCACGCCGTCGGAGACGGGCAACTGGTCCTTCGTCATCGAAGCCTGGCACGACCGCTACGGCACCTGGCACCACAACGCCGAGGTGAAGATCGACGCCGGAATCGACGTCGAACTCATGCTCGCCGAGGGTTCCAAGCTGCTGGCCGAGGCCTCACAGGAGGACTTCCGCAGTGAAGCCGACCGCGGGGCGCTCCGCCACGCCGCGGACGTCCTTGCCGACCAGTCCCGCAGCACCGAGGAACGCCTCGCCGCCGGATTCAGCCAGGAGATCGCCGGTATCGTCGCCCGCGAACCCATCCGTGAACTCGTCACTGTCTCCGAAGAATTCCCGCTGCTGGTGGAGCGGGACCGGGCCGGCCGCGGCGCCTGGTACGAGTTCTTCCCCCGCTCCGAAGGCGCGGTCAAGGACCACACCACGGGCGCCTGGACGTCCGGCAACTTCCGTACTGCGGCGAAGCGGCTGGACGCCGTGGCGGCCATGGGATTCGACGTCCTCTACATGCCGCCCATCCACCCCATCGGCGTGCAGTACCGGAAAGGCCCCAACAATACGTTGGTTGCCGGCCCGAACGACCCCGGGTCGCCCTGGGCCATCGGCGCCAAGGAAGGCGGCCACGACGCCATCCATCCCGACCTCGGGTCATTCGAGGACTTCGACGCCTTCGTGGCCAGGGCCAATGAGCTTGGCCTCGAGGTGGCACTGGACCTTGCCCTCCAGGCCGCGCCGGACCACCCGTGGGTGCGGTCCCACCCCGAATGGTTCACCACCCGGGTGGACGGCAGCATTGCGTATGCGGAAAATCCGCCCAAGAAGTACCAGGACATATATCCGCTCAATTTCGATAATGACCCCGAAGGCCTTTCCCGGGAAATTCTCCGCATTGTGCTGCTGTGGGTCAGCCACGGCGTAAAGATATTCCGCGTCGATAACCCGCACACCAAACCTGTGTGGTTCTGGGAATGGCTTATTGCCGAAGTGAATAAGGAAGTGCCCGGCGTGGTGTTCCTCGCGGAGGCGTTCACCCGGCCCGCCATGATGCATGCCCTGGGCCGGGCCGGATTCCAGCAGTCCTACACCTACTTCACCTGGCGCAACACGAAGGAGGAGATCGAGTCCTACTTCAACGAGGTCAGCCACGAGTCCCCGGCCTTCTTCCGCCCCAACTTCTTCGTCAACACACCGGACATCCTCACCGAATACCTGCAGTACGGCGGTCCCGCAGCGTTCCGGGTCAGGGCCGTCCTTGCCTCCACGGCCAGCCCGCTGTGGGGTGTCTACGCCGGCTACGAATTGTACGAGCATGTGGCCCGGCCCGGTGCCGAGGAGTACATCGACAATGAAAAGTTCGAGTACAAGGCGCGCGACTGGGACGCCGCGGCGGAGTCCGGGCGGACCCTGGCACCGTTCATCACCCGCCTGAACCACCTCCGGCGCGACCATCCGGCCCTGCTGGACCTACAGAACCTGACAGTCCACCAGAGCACCGACGATGCGACGGTGGTGTACTCCAAGCACAAAACCCTCCCGGATGGCTCGAAGGACACCATCATCGTGGTGGTGAATGTCGATCCGCACGTGACCCGGGAGAGCACCGTCACACTGGACCTGGCCGCACTGGAGCTTGACCCGCAGGACCTGACGCCGGGCGGCGGCTTCTACGTGGACGACCTCATCTCCGGGGAAAGCTGGGAATGGGGCGAATACAA
>JABFWC010000044.1 GCA_013362385.1 Pseudarthrobacter sp. | reverse complement strand
GCTGGTTCAAGTCCAGCAGGAGGAGCGCAAAGAAAAAGTCCCTGTCCCTCCTTCGAGGGGCAGGGACTTTTTGGTTTCAGACGAAGTCCATTTCCACCTGCAGGAACCGCTCGGCCTCCGCAACCGCCGCCAGGAAGGCCTCCTGCTCGGTGGGGGACTTCCGCGGTTCGCGTGGATTCCACTCATGCGGTGCCGAATGGATCCGGACGAAGCCCGTTCCCGGGGGCGCGTAGAAGATGCCGAAGCGCTGCACGGGCCATTCCGGCGAAGTTTCCGGGGCCACCAGCAGCGCGGCGTCGAAGGCCGGGTTGAACCACTGGGCGATGGGCCGGCGGCGGTCCTCCGTAAACAAGCCCGCGGCATACAGCGCGGCAGATTGCTGCCCTGCCTGTGCACACAGACGGTCCCACCACAGTGGCAAAATCCGGGCGTCGCACCGTTGCCATGTGGCCGGAAGTGGCGGTCGATCCTGCCAGTTGGGCACGGAGATATTTTATCGCGGGATGGACCCCGACGGCAGGAAAAGGCGCCTGCCGCGGCAAAACAATCAGCGCCGTTTCCGCGGCCCCGGGTTGACCCGGTACAGCAGTGCTGCGCCCGCCAGCAGGCCCAGCACAATGCCGATGGCCGGGTTGCCGAGGGCGCGCCCCGCGAAATAGCCCACGACGGCGCCAAGCACGGCCCCGAGGAACAGTCCCCGTCCGTTACGGTGCGGTTTGCGGTTCATGGCGGGCACTGCCTAGTGGATGGAGGGGACCGTGCGGGGCCGGACCACCAGCCACAGGGCGGCAATCGCGAGCAGGATGCAGGCTGCCTGCACCGCTCCCATCGGCATCGCGCTGGTGATGCCGAGCCAGCCCACCACCGGGGAGATCAGGCCGGCCATCAGGAAGGTCGCGGCGCCCAGCAGGGACGCTGCCGTACCAGCCTGCGAGGCATGGGCCGCAAGGGCCAGCACCTGGACGCAGGGGAACATGAAGCCGGTGCCCATGATGTAGAACCACAGCGGGACCATCACGCCCCACAGGCCCAGGCCCAGGCGGTCGAACACCACGATCAGCATGGCCATCAGGAACAGCCATGCCGTGGCGAAGGCAAGGATCCATTGCGGCGGCACAATCCTGATCAGCCGGGAACTGGTCTGCACGCCCGCCACGATGCCCAGGGAGTTGATGCCGAACAGCAGGCCGTACTGCTGGGCGGAAAACCCGAAGACGTCCTGGAACAGGAAGGGGGAGGCGGAGAGGTAGGTGAAGAGCCCGCCGAAGTTGAACCCGGCCACCATCAGCAGCCCCACGAAGATCCGGTCACTGAATAGGACGTTGTAGCGCTGCCGTGCCGTCATGCCGCTGTGCCCCCGCTTCTCCGGCGGCAGCGTCTCGCGCACCAGGAGCAGGGCCGCCACGATCACCAGGGTGCCGTAGGTGGCCAGGAATACGAAGATCCCCGGCCAGGGCATCACCAGCAGCAGCTGGGAGCCAATGACCGGGGCCAGGATGGGCGCCAGACCGTTGACCAGCGACATCCGGGAAAACATCCGCACCATCGCGTATCCGGAGAACAGGTCCCGCACCATGGCCATGGCCACCACGCCGCCGCCGGCCGCGCCGACGCCCATGAGGACGCGGAAGATTCCCAGCGTGCTGATGTCCGTGGACAGGGCCGCGCCGAGGGAGGCGGCGATATGCAGCGCAGTGGCCAGGATAAGGGGAGTCCTGCGGCCGAACTTGTCGCTGAAAGGACCCACCACGAGCTGGCCGAAGGCAAACCCCACCGTGGTACCGGCCAAGGTTAGCTGGACCTGCGCCTCGGTCACCCCCAGGCTCGCTTCTAGTGCCGGGAAGGCGGGAAGGTAGAGGTCGATGGTAAAGGGGCCCAGGGCGGTCAGGGCGCCGAGGAGGAGGATGTACAGGAGCTTCCGGCGGCGGCTGAGCAGGTCGCCCGGATTGGCGGGAGTGGTCACGGACAACCATCCTAGGCCCGGGCGGACTGGTTTTTCATCGTTGTAGGCCGCGCCGTCCGGCATGCCCGGAAGGCCGCCCTGACCCTGAATGGTAGTTTGGGTGGCGTGGACTGTGCGGCTGCACATTTTCCGCGGCACAACGGAAGCAGTATCGACCCATCAGACCAGTTAGGCGGCACCGATGAGCGGACGTCACAGCGGGCGTACCAGCCCGGGATTGCGCTTTACCGCGCTGCCCGGGACGCTAAAACTCCTTTTCCGGTTGGCACCCCGCCAGCTCAACGACGAAATCGCCTTCGCGAAGTTCGAACTGAAGCGCAAGGGTGTCCAGGTAGGAGTTGCAGCCGCCTTCCTCGCCGTGGCCCTCATCTTCCTCCTCTTCCTGGTGGTGGGCCTGATCGTCGCCGCCATCATGGGCCTGGCCACCATCATGCCCGCCTGGCTCGCTGCCCTCCTGGTCTCCGCAGCGTTCCTCCTGATCGCGCTCATCGGCGGACTGGTCGGCGTCGGCAGGTTCAAGAAGGCCATGCCCCTCCTGCCGGAGGAAACCATCCGGGGCATCAGGCATGATATCGGCGTCGCAAAGGAGGGCTCCGCCTTCAACCCGGCCGTCCTCGACCCGGAGAGCCCCGAAGGCAAGGCCGCGAAGGCGGCCAAGGTGGAAGCCGCTGCGAAGGCCAAGGCGGAAAAGGAAGCAAAGGCCGCCCGGCACGACCAGGAATACCCGCAAGCATCCGAGCCCGAGCTGGCCCGCCGCCTAAACCAGCGCCGCCACCACCTCACCGAAGTCCGTGATGAACTCGGCACCGAACTGGACCTGAAGACCCAGGGCCGGTACCTGCTGGCCGTCGCGCAGCAAAAGGCGCGCGAAGGCCAGGTGCTCGCAGCCCGCGGCAAGGACATGGCCGCGCAGAGGCTCGGGGGCCTCTCCGGTTCCGCGGGGCTGCGGGAACGGTGGAAGCCCCTCGCTGCCCTTGCCGCCGCCGGGACGCTCCTGGTGGTCCTGCTCCGCCGGCTCCTGCGCACGTACTAGCCCCCGCGGGCACACGGCGCAGCACAACGCGGCATACCACCGGACAGGCACCATCGCAGTGCCAATAGAATGCGGCAGGAAGGAAAGGGGGAGGGGTGAAGTTCATCGGTGCAGGCGCGCGGCCTGGCCGTCCCCAGGTGGACCGCGATGTGGTGTACACCATCCCCAACCTGCTCACCGTGGTCCGGTTCATGGGCGTGCCGCTCTTCATCTGGCTGGTGCTTGCCCAACACGAATACGGGGCGGGGGTCGTGGTCCTGGCCGTAATGGCCGGAACCGACTGGATTGACGGCTACATTGCCCGCCGGTTCGACCAGGCTTCCAGGCTTGGCCGGGTCCTGGACCCCATCGCCGACCGCCTGGCCATGATCGCCGTCGCCGTCACGCTGGTGATCGCCGGCGTCGTGCATTGGCTGTACCTGGCCGCGCTGGTGATCCCGGACGCCGTGCTGCTGGCCATGACGCTCTTCTTCTTCCACGGCCACCCGGACCTCCCGGTGAGCGTGGTGGGCAAGGTCAGGACGGGGCTGCTCCTGCTGGGGACGCCGCTGCTTGTCTTCTCGCGCCTGGACACCGGATTCTCAGGCCAGCTCTTTGCCGCCGCCTGGGTGGTGCTTGGGCTGGGCCTCGTCGGCCACTGGGTGGCGGCCTACAACTATTTCCGGGCCATCCTGCGCAAGGGCAGGGAACTTAAGCGGCACGACGGCGGGACCGCCTGATGGTGTGGGTGGCCGTCGGCCTGGCGGTCCTGGGCGCATTTTGCCTCGCCCTGGGCGCCCAGCGCCAGGGCAGCGCAGTGAAGGCGGACACAGGCGGCCTGGCCCTGAGCTCCAACGGCTTCCTCCGCCTGTTGCGCAACCCCCGCTGGATGTTCGGCCTCCTGCTGTTGTGCACCGGCATGGGCATGAACGCCGTGGCGCTGGTATCCGCCCCGCTCACGGTGGTGCAGCCGATCGGCGCCATAGCCCTGGTGATCACCACCGTCATCAACGCCCGGGACCAGGACCTCACCATCAACCGCGCCACGGCCGTGTCGATCGCCGCGTGCGTGACGGGTTCGGCGCTCTTTGTCCTGCTGGCCGTTAACGTCACCCAGGAAAGCCACCATGTCAGCCTTGAGGACGAACTGACAATCGTGCTCCTGCTGGCCCTGGCGGTGGGACTGTTCGGGACGCTGGCGGTGATGTTCAAGCACCGGATGAACTCCTTTGTCTACATCCTGGGCGCCGGCATCCTTTTCGGCTTCGTCGCGGTGCTGACCCGGATCATCGGCAAACACCTCCTGGACCCGAACGGCCTCTTCCTGCTGAATGTGCAGTGGTATTCGGTGCTTGCCATCATCGCCGCCGGCGGCCTGGGATCATGGTTCGTGCAGAACGCCTACTCCACGGGCCCGCCGGACCTGGTGATCGCCGGCCTCACCGTCATCGACCCCATGGTGGGCATTGCCATCGGGATCATCATCCTCGGCGAACTGCGGCCCGACGTGCACGCTGTCATGGCTATTGCAATGGGAACAGCGGCGTGCCTTGCTATCGTTGGGGTTATCGCCCTTTCCCGGCACCACCCGGAGGTCACCAAGCGCAAGAAGGATGCGCGGAAGGCCGCCGGCAGGCCGTCCCACTAGCCCAGTCCCGCCAATACCCAGCAATTCCACGAGGCCGCATGCCACAGCACCGGCGGCCAACCGTGCTGCCAGTTCCATGCTGTCCGCACCGTGACCATCAGGAGTACTCCATGACCACGCCAGCCGACCAGCGCCCCCTGACCATCCTGATCGCCGCTGACACCTACCCGCCCCACGTCAACGGCGCCGCCCAGTTCGGCTACCGGCTGGCCAAGGGCATGACCGCCCGGGGACACAACGTCCACGTCCTGGCCTGCCGCGACGGCAAGGGAAAGAGCTTCACCGAATTCCGCGATGAAGCCACCGTGCACCGCCTCCGCTCCCACAGCGTGCCCACCCACGAAACCTTCCGCATCTGCTTCCCCTGGGAAATCAAAAAGGAAATCAGCCTGCTGTTCGACCGGGTCAAGCCCGACGTCGTGCACATCCAAAGCCACTACATGATCGGCGAGCACGTCCTGTATGAGGCCGTGAAGCGCGGCGTCCGAATTGTTGCCACCAACCACTTCATGCCGGAGAACCTGAACCCGTTCCTGCCCTTCCCCCAGTGGTTCAAGAACATCATCGGCAGGATCTCCTGGAAGGACATGGGCAAGGTGATGGGCCAGGCGGACGTCATCACCACACCCACCCCGCTGGCCGCCAAGGCCATGCACGAGCACGCCTTCCTGCGCAAGGTCCTGCCGCTGTCCAACGGCATCGACTCGGCCGCCTACGAACTCCAGCCAGGGGAACACATCGAGCCGCACCCGCACCCCACGGTACTGTTCGCCGGACGGCTGGCGGAGGAAAAGCACGTGGACGTCCTGATCCGGGCGATCAGCAAGACCCCGCGGGAGCTGAACGTACACCTGGAAATCATCGGCGGGGGAGAAGTGCGTGCGTCACTGGAGGACCTCGTGCAGCGGCTCGGCCTGGGCGACCGGGTCAAGTTCCTGGGCCTCGCCAGCGACGCCGACCTTCGCCGCGCCTACATTCAGGCCGACCTGTTCTGCATGCCGGGGACGGCCGAACTGCAGTCGCTGGTGACCCTGGAGGCAATGTCGGCCTCGACTCCCGTGGTCCTCGCCGACGCCATGGCGCTGCCGCACCTGGTGCGCGACGGCCGGAACGGCTACCTCTTCACGCCCAACGACAGTGACGACCTGGCCAAGAAGATCACCCAGGTCCTGGAGCTGCCCAAGGATGAGCAGCGCGCCATGGGCCGGGCAAGCCGGGAGATGGTCGAGCCGCACAGCATCCAGGGCACGCTGCAGACCTTCGAGGATCTGTACCGGGGCGCGTCCTTCGAGGACAAAGTGGTCTGAACCCTTTCCCGGGTTTGCTAGAGTGTTCCTGCCCTGCCCGACCGGTCACGGACGCAGGCGGGGGCACTGGGGGGCTATAGCTCAGCTGGTTAGAGCGCGGGACTCATAATCCTAAGGTCCTCGGTTCAAGTCCGAGTAGCCCTACATAGAAGCAGTGCAAAAGCCGCAAACCGCGGCCGACAACTTACGTCGGCCGCGGTTTCCTGCTTAATCGGGTTCTTGGCGGAGCGGCCCCCTTACGGTATGTTACTGACCAGTAACATACCGTGCAGCGATAACGGATGCATGGTCAGCGCCGAGCACGAAGAAGGTCTCCATGCCCACCTCCGCCGATCCCGCAGCGCTTCCCTACGCCGACGGCGACTTCTACGCCTTCGAGCAGCTCCTCTCCGGCAAGGAGCGGGACCGGCTCGCCGAAGTCCGGGACTTCCTTGCCCGCGAAGTCCGCCCCATTGCCGTCGACTGCTGGAACCGCGGAGAGTTCCCGATGGACCTGGTGCCCAAGCTTGCTGCCCTGGACTTGGTGAGCCCGGTCCGGCGGCAGGGCTACTCGAACCTCTTCGCCGGCATCCTGCACGCCGAGGTCACCCGGGCTGATGCCTCCATCGCCACCTTCATGGGCGTGCATGACGGGCTCTTCACCGGTTCCATCGAGGCGCTTGCCTCCCCGGAGCAGCAGGACGCGTGGCTGCCGGACATCTACTCGCTGAAAAAGATCGGCGCCTTCGGGCTCACGGAGCCGCTGGGCGGCAGTGACGTCGCCGGGGGAACGCGGACCACCGCCAGGAAGGACGGCGCCAACTGGGTCCTCAATGGAGCAAAGCGGTGGATCGGCAACGCCACGTTTTCCGACTGGGTGGTGATCTACGCCCGCGACGTGGCGGACAACCAGGTCAAAGGCTTCCTGGTGGACACAGCGCTGCCCGGGGTCACGACAACCAGGATCGACAACAAGCTCTCCCTCCGAACGGTCCAGAACGCCGACATCCTGCTGCAGGACGTGCTCGTCCCGGACTTCTTCAAGCTGGCCGGCGCCAACAGTTTCCGCGACGTCAACAAGGTGCTTAAGGTCACCCGGCTGGCCGTCGCCTGGCAGGCCGTCGGGCTGCAACTGGCAGCGTTCGATGTGGCGCGGCGCTATGCAGTGGAACGCCGCCAGTTCGGCCGGCCCCTGGCATCCTTCCAACTCATCCAGGACCAGCTGGTCCGGATCCTTGGCAACGCCGTCAGCTCCATGGGCATGATGGTGCGGCTCTCCCAGTTGGAGGATGAGGGGATGGCCAGGGACGAGCAGTCCGCGCTGGGCAAGGCCTTCGCCACCGCCCGCATGCGGGAAAGTGTTGCCCTTGGCCGCAGCATCCTGGGCGGCAACGGCATCGTGACGGACTTTGAAATGGCCAAGATCTTCGCCGACGCGGAGGCCATCTACTCTTACGAAGGCACGGCCGAAATCAATACCCTGGTCACTGGTCGGGCCATCACGGGCATCTCTGCCATCGTCTAGG
>JABFWC010000099.1 GCA_013362385.1 Pseudarthrobacter sp. | reverse complement strand
TGAACGTCAGCTTCCAGGGCCGTTCCCCGGCGCCTGCGGCAACCGGAGTCACGAAGATGTTGCCGGGGTGCGGGTCGGCGTGGAAGAAGCCGTTGGTGAACAGCTGGTCGAACATGACGGCGGCGAAGACCGGTGCCACCTCGGCGGGGTCGATGCCTGCCGCGCGAAGCCCGGCCGCGTCGGTGATCTTGACTGCCGTGACGTCTTCGAGGGTCAGGACGCGGCGGGTGCAGCGTTCCCAGACGACGCCCGGCACGGCGACCTTCGGGTCTCCGGCGAAATCTTCGGCAAAGCGCTCGCAGTTGGCTGCCTCGTGCAGGTAGTCGATCTCCTCGAAGCACGTTGCTGCGAATTCACGCACGAGGGCCGGTACGTCCGCCCGTTGGAAGACAACCCGGAAGCGGCTCAGCCAGCCGCCTACCCTGCGCAGGGCGGCAAGGTCGACGTCGACGATGGCGCGGATGCCCGGGCGCTGCACTTTCACCACTACCCGGTCCAGCCCGGTGTCCGCACGGTCGGGCGTGTTCAGCCGGGCACGGTGCGCCTGGCCCAGGGACGCTGCCGCGATCGGCGCCTCCGCCAGGCTGGCGAAAACCTCCCCGAGGGGAGCGCCGAGCTCCTGCTCGGCCAGGCGACGAATCCCCGGGAAGGGCACGGGGGGAACCTCATCCTGCAGCCCTTCGAGCTCCTTGGTGATCTCCGGCGGAAGGACGTCAAGCCTGGAGGACAGGAACTGGCCGACCTTGATCATGAGTCCGCCGAGTTCCACGGCCAGGTCATGGAAGCGCCGGGCGAACTGCCGCATCCGTCGCGGGCGGCCGCGCCCGGCCACCCGTCCCAGCCCGATCCTGGGAAGGAACAGCTCGAACCACCAGATTGCCGCCAGGTTCCAGGCGGCGAAGCGCAGGATGCGGCGGTAGCGGGCACGGATGACCCCGGAAGGGGCCTCTCCGGCCTGGCTGTCTCCGGCTCCGGGCACGGGATCTGCGCGGTCCTGGACGCTCGGCGCCACCCGCGTCAGTTCCGGGCGAGGATGGCGTACATCCGGCGGCGTGCCTCATCAAGCACCGCGACCGCCTCCTGCACCTGATCGGCCGAGCCCGTCCGCCCTACCTGGGCTGTGGCCTGGGCAAGCTCGACGGCGGCCCTGGGCAGGGAACCGGGACCGGCCGTGGCGGCATCCCACGGCGGTGGGCCGTGGTGGGCGGCGGCCTCCTCGCGGCCCGCCTCGGTCAGGGAGTAGATCTTCCGGCCGTTGGATTCCTCGGCCCTGATGGCGCCTTCATCGGCGAGCAGCTGCAGCGTGGGATAGACGGAACCGGCGCTTGGTTTCCAGGTCCCGCCGCTGCGCTCTTCGATTTCGCGAATGATCTGGTAGCCGTGCATGGGACGCTCCGCGAGCAGGGCAAGCACCGCCGAACGCACTTCGCCCTTGCCTGCCCGGGTGCTGCCGCGCTTCTCGAACCGTGAACGCAGCTCTTCGACCGCCTGCCACATGCCCTCGATATTGTTGCCGCCGAATCCGCCTGCCGGGAATGAACCACGCATGGTGATCTCCTCTGTGAAACGCCAACGATATACAACGATACATCCGCCGTGCCGGCTTGCGGGGCGCCGCTTTTCAGGTCCTGCGCAGCGTGAGGATCTGCTCCGCCCGGCCGAACGGACCCTGCCGGTCGTGCAGCACAGTGGAGGTAAGCCCGATGCCGTCGCGCCCGAAGGAGACGGCATTGTCCAGCCCCAGCCACTCGCCTTCGGGCCTGCGGTACATGTGGATCTGCAGGTCCAGGTTCGGAAACGCGTAACTGTCCTTGCCGGGCGGCACCCGTGCGGCAATGCCGTTGGCGGTGTCCACCAGGCCCATGAGGCGGGCAAGGTCACCGGTGTCATCGTGGTCGGTCAGGGGGTGGTCGGTGCGCAGCCACACCTTGCCCGCCCCGGGGCGGTGGCCCTCGGCCACCCGCATCTCCAGCGAGCGGATGAAGCCACCGGGCCAGACGGCGGAGCCGTCGTAGGGCTTGCATTCGTCCGGGCCTGGTATTGCGGCGTCCTCGACGGCGGCCACGTCGCCGGTGTCGCTGGTGACCATCCGCCACCCGGTGGCACGGATCGCCGTCCGGCCGCCTGCCACGAGTTCGGCCTGGACCAGTTCGATCGTCCTCCCGGGCCGCAGGGTAGTTGTCTCGATCCGGAACACACCACCGGGGATCAGCCCAAGGATCTCGTAACTCAGCCGGGCCATCCGCATGTCCGCGCGCGGCTCGTGCCGCTCCAGGGCGTCCGCCATCAGCCCCGACGCGGGTGCCATGTGCTGTTCATGGGTGTTCCAGGCGCCCTGGGCGTGGATGGTCGAGCGGAACCGGCCCTCCCCCAGTGCCTGGTAGTAGAAGTCGCCGTCGGCGAGTTCGGGCAGATCTGCAGTCAACGCTGGCCCCTTCAGGAATTTCAGTGAATTGGGCTTAACTCTATCCCGCACTGGGTGCGGCGCGCCGGGCCGCCGTCGAAATGTTGGGGTGTCCCCAGCGGCATCGGGCTAGACTCAGGAACTGGTCCTGTCACCAACCTCAAAAGAGGTGTTTCATGCGCGTCATCAGCTACAACCTCCGCAAGCACAAGGCGAGCGGCGAGCTTCTCGCCCTCGCCCGGAACCACGACGTCGATGCGCTCTGCCTCCAGGAGGTGGACGCCAGCGACCTTCCTGAGACGTTGGGCCCGCTGCACCTGGCCGACGCCACCAAGGGCAACCGGCTCGGGCTGGCCATCTACTACCGCACCAGCCGGTTCACGGCATTGGATACCCAGTCCTTCGCGTTGAAGAAGTCCATGCACGACCGTGTGCTGGCCCCCGCCCACGAGCGCCTGATCGGCACGCGCGTCATGGACAACGACACCCAGCACGAGCTCGTGATCGGCTCGTTCCATGCCGCGCCGCTGACTGCGTCCAACTCCCTGCGGCGCAAGCAGATCCACGCCGCGCACGCCGAACTGCTGAGCATGGGCCGGGGCCTGATGACGCTGATGGTGGGCGATTTCAACTACCCGTTCTTTACCAAGAACCTGGACATGCACATGAAGAAGTCCGGATACGCGCTGTCTTTGAGCAACCGCCGCACCTACACCCGCTACAAGGTGTTCAAGGGCCACTTCGATTTCGCCACGTCGCTGGGCCTGGACATCGCCAGCGTCGAAACGCTGCCGCGCGGCAACTCGGACCACCTGCCCATCCTGGTGACGGCCGAATACGGCGAGGGCTACTAGGGCGCAGCTACCAGGGCTCGTCCGCCGCCGGGCCTTCCGGCAGGTCCAGCCGGGACAGCAGCCCGGGCCAGGACGCCGCGAACCCTGGGTGGAGGTCCAGGCCGTCCACCTCGGCTACCGGTATCCAGAGCAGTGCAATGCTTTCGGGGTCGCTGATCACGGGTTCGAAGGATTCCAGGACGCGCACCACCACCGTGGTGTAGGACCAGTAGCCGTGGTCCAGCACCGACGTAAACAGCACCTCCACGCCCTCCGGGGGAACCGCGGCCTCCTCGTAGGCTTCCCGCAGCGCCCCGGCAACGGCCTCCTCGCCCTCATGCAGTGCCCCGCCGGGCAGGCCCCAGGTCCCGCCGTTGTGGCTCCACACCGCACGGTGCTGCAGGAGGACCCCCTTGGCGGGGTCGTACGCCAGGACACCGGCCGCCCCGAACTTTCCCCAGTAGCGCCCCCGTTCACCTTCCACCCAGGCGTCGCCCGGGTCGCGGGGACCGGTGCGGGGCGGAGGGGTGGGGGATGCGGCGGAAGCCGGGAAATGTTCCATGGCTCCAGTCTGACAGGTGTACCCAGCGGGCCGGTGTACCGGACCGGCGGGCGTCAGTTGCCGTGGCCGCGTTCGACGGCGAAATCGCCGCCCGGATACATGACCGTCTCGTGCCCGTCGTCAAAGCGGACGAGATAGGGCGGGGTCCCGCCCTGGCCGCGGACTTCCACGATCACCCCGTGCCGGTCCGCTGACCCCACCGTCCGGCCATGCACGATGATGCGGTCGCCTTGGGCTGCCTCCATGGCAAGCACCTCCCAGCCCCAGATTACGACTCGGCGGCCTGCGGGAACAGGGCGGGCGTGGCAGGATTCGGGTATGCCGCTGAAACTGGTTTTCGTCGCCGACACCCACGTGCCCAAGCGCGCCAGGAAGCTTCCGGAGCAGGTGTGGGCGGCCGTCGAAACTGCCGACGTGGTGTTCCACGCCGGTGACTGGGTGGAACCGGCCCTGCTGGACGAGTTCGAGGAACGCAGCGCGCTGCTGCTGGGCGTCCACGGCAACAACGACGGCCCGGAACTGCGCCGACGCCTGCCGGAGACGGCGCGGATCACCCTGGAAGGCCTCCGCTTTGCCATGGTCCATGAGACCGGCCCCGCGAAAGGCCGTGAGCTGCGGTGCGAGGCGCTGTACCCGGACGCCGACGTCCTCGTGTTCGGACACAGCCACATCCCGTGGGACACCACCTCACCCGCGGGACTACGCCTGCTTAACCCCGGTTCCCCCACTGACCGGCGCCGGCAGCCCGCCTGCACCTACCTGGAAGCCATACTGCACGGCGGCCGGCTCGGGGACGTGCGGCTGGTGGAGGTACAGCGCGGCTGAGCGGCTTGGCACGGGCGGAATGATTGCCTAGGCTGGAAAACGTAAGCATGCTTAGTTGTTTGCGCACGACGAGGAGGACTGCA
Source organism: Pseudarthrobacter sp. (assembly GCA_013362385.1). Lineage (GTDB taxonomy): Bacteria > Actinomycetota > Actinomycetes > Actinomycetales > Micrococcaceae > Arthrobacter. The sequence continues at coordinate 2,729 of JABFWC010000099.1, read as the reverse complement.
TGACCGACCAGTACACGTTCCGCAACCCCGTGACCGCCTACGAAAAGATTTCCCCGCCGCAGCAGCACCAGCCCGAGCCGGGCCTTGATGCCGAACTCGAACCCAAAGCCGACCTCGGCGAGGAAACGTACCGCGGCACCGGCCGACTGGAAGGCCGCCGCGCCATCGTGACCGGTGCGGACTCGGGCATCGGTGCTGCAACGGCCATTGCCTTCGCCAGGGAAGGCGCCGACGTCGTCCTTTCCTACCTGCCGCAGGAAGAGGAGGACGCGTCGCGGATCGCCGGCATCATCGAGGCCGCAGGCCGCAAGGCGGTCAAGGTCCCCGGCGACCTGAAGGACTCCGCCGCCTGCCGGGACCTGGTGGACACTGCAGTGGCCGTCCTCGGCGGCGTGGACATCCTGGTCAACAATGCCGGCAAGCAGGTGGCCCAGCAGGACCTGCAGGACATCACCGATGAGCAGTTCGACCACACCCTGAAGACGAACGTTTACGCCATGTTCTGGGTGACCAAAGCCGCCGTGCCGCACATGCCGGCAGGCTCCACCATCATCAACACCACCTCGATCCAGGCCTACAACCCGTCGCCGACGCTGGTGGACTACGCCACCACCAAGGCCAGCATCAACAACTTCACCAAGGGCCTCGCGCAGCAGCTGGCGCCGAAGGGGATCCGCGTGAATGCCGTGGCGCCGGGACCCATCTGGACACCGCTGCAGGTCAGCAGCGGGCAGCCGAAGGAAGAGTTGCCCGAATTCGGCCAGTCCACTCCCCTGGGCCGGGCAGGGCAGCCGGCCGAACTCGCTCCCGCCTATGTCTTCCTGGCCTCGCCGGAGTCCAGCTTCGTGGTGGGCGAGACGCTCAACGTCAACGGCGGCAGCCCTACTCCGTAGCGGGCGCCTACCCGGCCGCTTCCTGTTCGGCAAGCAGCGCATCGGTGGCCTCGTCGGGCTGGCCGTCGAAGAACTGGGCCAAGACCGTCTTGAACACTGTTTCTCCGGGCGCGGCCCGGAGGAACAGGGTCATGGATGAGCGCAGTTTTTGCGCGTCGACGCCACCCAGGATGTCCTCCGCGGAACGGTCCGGGTGGTTGGTCAGGGCCTGGGCGCATTCCAGCAGCCGCGGGCCGAGGACGTCGTGGTCGAGGTAGGCCCGGGCTTCGGCCAGCGAGGAGATGGCGTAGGTGCGGGACGTGGCGCTGCGCCCCAGGCCGGCGATCTGCGGAAAGATAAACCACATCCAGTGTCCGGTCTTGTTGCCCAGCTGCAGTTCCCCCAGGGCCTGCTCGTAAGTTCCGGCGGCGTCCTGGGCGCTGACGAAGCGGTCCAGGTCGAAGGTTTCATTCATTGGATCTCCCGTGATTGTCATAAGGTCAGGTCCTTCCCCAGGGTGTCGGCGGCGGCCTGCAGCTGCGGGTCGGGGTCGTCCCGCCACCTGGCCAGGACTACGTCGGCACGCTGCCGTTCACGTTCCCCCAGCCCGGCCAGCAGCGGCACCAGGACGTCCGCGAGCAGCGGCGCCGCCAGTTCCCGGGCCTGTGCGCTGCGAAGGAACCCCTCGAGGCGGGTCAGGTCCGAATGCCGGAGCAGACGGATGTTGGATTGCATCAGCACGACGGCGGCCAGGCGCCGCTCAAAGACCGGCCGGGCACCGGGTTTCGGCTGGCCCCAGAGCGCCGAGGCCAGCATGACCGTGCCGTCGTGGTCCAGGTCCTTGAACTTGCGCAGGGCGTCGCGCACCGTGCCGCGGACCGCCCCCACGGAGGAGCCGTAGGAGGCGAGGACGCCGCCGAGCCGGTGGCCGACGTCGTCCGCCCGGTACCAGGCGCCCTCGTTCTGGAGGGTCCGGTCGATGAACTCCGCAGCAGCGGCCACGGTGTCAGCCGCAGCGGTCATCGTCCGCGTCCCGCTGAGGCGTGCCGGATGCAGAACGGGGTCCATGGCCGCGCCTCGAGGCGCCCTTCGGCGATCAAATCCCCGCATACGGCGCACGTGCCATAGGTGCCGTCGTCGATCCTGGCCAGCGCTGCCTCGACCTGCTCCAGGCCTGCCGAGCTTTGCTTCAGGAGCGCCGAAGCCTGGGAGAGCTCAAAGGCGATGGTGGCACCTTCGGGATCGTGTTCGTCGTCGACGTTTGAGTCCTGGCGCGCCGAGTTGGCCGCCGCAATGTCGGCCCGCAGGGCCGGCAGCAGAGCCGCCCTGCGTTCCCGCTCCTGCTGGAGCAGCACCCGGAACCGTTCAACGTCTGGCATAGGGAAAAGCCTAGCGCCCTGTCAGTACCAGTTCATGGACACGGAATGGTTCCATGCCCCGCACGGGGTGGCGTACCGGTCCCGGATGTAGCCCAGCCCCCAGTCGACCTGGGTCCGGTAGCTGGTCAGCCAGTCGCTGCCAGCGCTGGCGTACTTGCCGGGCGGCAGCGCCTGGGCAATGCCGTAGGCCCCGGAGTAGGGGTTGGTGGCGGTGGTCAGCCAGCCGGACTCCTTGGTCCACAGCTGGGACAGGCACAGGAACTGGTCCTGGCCCCAGCCGTAGGATCCCAGGCGCCCGGAGGCGTAGCTTTTGGCGCCAGCAGGATCGTTGACCGCACCGCCGGGGATGGACGGCGCGACGACGGGCGGCGGGGTGGGGGCGGGGGTCACCACCGGCGCGTCCGGCACTGCGGGGGCAGGGTTGGCGGGGGTGCCGGGGTCCGCCGGAGCAGGCGCGGCGGGCGCAGGCGCCTTGGGC
>JABFWC010000146.1 GCA_013362385.1 Pseudarthrobacter sp. | reverse complement strand
GTGGTCAGGGGCCGTCGTGGCATGGTGTCCTCAGCTTTCCAACAGGAGCCGCTGGGCCCGCGGCGCGAGGGTATGTTCCAAAACCAGGGACGCCGCACCGATGGCGCCTACGTCCTCCCCCACCCCGGTTCCGACGACCTCGATGGGGTGGATCAGCCTGACGTCGCTGTTGGCGTCCAGCAGCGGCGGAACCTTCTCCAGGTAGCGTTCCGCCAGCCCACCCCAGAAGGGGCCGCCGAAGACGACCCGTTCGACGTCAAGGGCGTTGGTGACCACGGAGGCCGCCCGGGCCACCAGGACCGCCGACTTGTCGAGGATGGCCGCGGCCTGTTCGTTGCCGGCGTCGGCTAGTTCGCACAGCCGGGAGAAGCTTTGCTGGACCTCGGCGCCGCTGCCCTCGGAGCCGGCGCCGTCCAGGATTCCAGCGGCTTCCGCCTCGGCGACCAGCACCTGCGGGATGGCTGAGGATTTGACGCAGCCGCGCTGGCCGCAGTCACAGGGCGGGCCGTCCGGGTCCACGATGATGTGGCCGATCTCGCCCGCGTTGCCGGAGGTGCCGCGGACCACTTCGTCGTTGAGCACAATGCCGCAGCCGATGCCGGTGCCCATATACATGAAGACAAAGCTGCCGGCGCCGCTGGGTCCGCCGGCCCACGTTTCGGCGACGGCGGCACTGGTCACGTCCTTGTCCACCAGCACGGAGTAGCCGGTTGCCTTGGCCAGGGCATCACGCAGCTCCACCCGGTCCCATCCCGGCAGCAGCGGCGGATCCACCACGGTGCCGTTGTCCAGGTCGATGGGTCCCGGGGCGGCGACGCCGAGCCCCGCGATCCGGTGCTGGTCCACGCCCGAATCGGCCACGAGCTGGGCGATTTCGTTGGCAATGGTGCTGATCACCGCCGACGGGTCGTTGCCGCCGGGGGTCTTGATCCGGGAATGCCGCACCACCGCGCCCACCAGGTCGAGCACCACGAAGGTGGTCACCGCGGGATCCAGGTGGACGCCCAGGGCGTACATGCCGCGGGGATTGAGGCGCAGGATGGTCCGCGGCTTGCCGGGGCCGCTGCCTTCCTTGCCCGCCTCGACGATCAGGTTCTGGTCCAGCAGGCGGCGGGAGATGTTGGAAATGGTTTGCGGGGACAGGCCCACGATCTGCGCCAGTTCCACCCGGCTCAGGCCGCCGGACGTCCGGCGGATCGCGTCCAGGATGACCGTGAGGTTGAAGTCCCCCATCCTGGGCAAGTTCGTTCCGCGCCTCGGAGAGGATTGGCGGATCTCAGTCACGGTGTCCCCTAAACGTCTTCGGCTACCTGCTTGTGGTGATGCTTTGAATCGTACGTTAAGGGTGCGCGCAGGCACATGCATGGGCGGGCGGCGGCGCGGTGTTTTCCCTGTTGGGTCCGTTTTCCGGCGCGGGGGGCCAGACCGGCACGAAGTCAGGCGCGGGGACCGCGGCGGGTGCTGCGGGTGACGATGAATTTGGGGTTTTGGCCTTCCACCACGGTGGGGCCAACGTGCCGCTCAAGAGCCGGAAGATAGGGCAAGTGGCGGTTGAAGACGGTCCACAGCTCGCCGCCCGGGGCCAGGACGCGCCCTGCGGCCTCGATCATTTTCAGCCCGGCCCCGGCGTGGACGCCGGCCCCGACGTGGAAGGGCGGGTTGAGCAGGACGATATCCGCCGACGCTTCCGGGAAGGTGCTGAGCGCGTCGTCCTGCAGGATGCTGATCCGGTCGGCCAGCCCGTTCGCCTGTGCAGTGGCCAGCGCGGACTGCACGGCTGCGGCGGACTGGTCCGTGGCAGTGACCGCGGCGGCAGGGAACTGCCGTGCGTACATCGCGGCGAGGATCCCCGTGCCGCAACCAAGGTCGACGGCGCGCCGCCCCGGCTTCATGGCGGGCAGGAACGTCAGCAGGAACCGGGTGCCGATGTCCAGCCTGGGACCGGCGAAGACCGCACCATGGGCGGCCACGTCCAGGTCGAGCTCAGCAAGGTGTTCCACCACGGGAAAACGCGCGGGAGCCGCCGCCGGTTTGATTCCGCGGGCCAGCACCACGCGGGACTTCTGCCGGGCGAGCTGCGGCTGTACGGAGCGAAAGTACCGCTCCAGGACGGTGTTCATGCCAAGGGACATGTGCTTGACGCGTCCGCCGGCCACCAACAGCACGTCGGGTGAGGCGTACTGGGCGATGGCGGCCGCGGTTTCGTCCAGTTCGGCGAGGGTCTTGGGCAGCTGCATGATCACGGTGTCGGCCCCGGAGAGCAGTTCGGCGCCCAGGGGCAGCTGCACGTAACCGCCGCCTGCAGGTTCCGCTGCGGACATGCCGAGTTCGGCCGCGTTGAGCCGCAGCGCCCGTTCACCGGTCACGAGGTCCTGGTGGACGCGCAGCGTTGCCGGGGCGAGCACGGAGAGGGCACCCAGGGTCAGGGCGCCGTAGCGGTCCCCGATCACTGCCAGGCTGCTGCCCCGGACTCCCAGTTCCGCGGCCGTTTCCAGCAGCAGCCGGTCGGTGGCGTCCCAGGCCTGCAGGTTGGGCGCCTCAACGTCGGGCCGCCGGCGCAGGACGTTGAAAACGTCCGCAAGGGTGTTGGTTGCCACCGGAGTCCTGCCGCCTTCTGTCATCGTTGCCTGCCCTCCAGGTTCAAAGGGGTCAGCCCCACGTTACCGTTTCCGCCGCCGTCGCCATCCCCGGCAGTTCCAGAATGGCGGCCACCGCCGCGCGGCCGGCCCGGTTGGCGCCAATAGTGGACGACGACGGGCCGTAGCCCACCAGGTGGACGCGCGGCTCGGCTGCCACCCGCGTTCCGTCCATGGCGATGCCGCCGCCCGGACCGCGCAGGTGGAGCGGCGCCAGATGCTCCAGTTCGGCCCGGAAGCCGGTGGCCCAAAGGATGACATCGGCAGCCAGGAAACTGCCGTCGGCCCTCCGGACGCCGTCCGGCTCAATGGCGGTGAACATGGGCTGGCGCTCAAGGACGCCGCGTTCCCTCGCGGCTAGCAGGGCCGGGGTCCAGATCAGCCCCGTCACCGACACCACGCTTTGCGGGGGAAGCCCCTGGCGCACGCGCTCCTCCACCAGGGCCACGGCGTCGTGCCCTGCCTTGGAGTCAAAGGGGGCGTCCCGCCACTCCGGTTCCCTGCGGGTGAACCAGCTGGTGGTGGTGACGCGGGAGATCTCGTCCAGGAGTCCGACGGCGGAGATGCCGCCGCCCACCACTATCACATGCCGGCCCCTGAACTCTTCGGCGGAGACGTAGTCCGCCACGTGCAGCTGCCGGCCCCGGAACGTGGACTGGCCGGGGTAGATGGGCCAGAAGGGGCGGGTCCAGGTGCCGGTGGCATTGATGACAGCCTTCGCGCTCCAGTCGCCGGCGGAGGTGTTGATCCTGAGCCGCCCGGCCGGGTTCCCGTCCTCCCGGCTGACCGCGCGGACCTTGACCGGCCGATGGATGGGAAGGCCCAGTTCCGCCTCGTAGCTTCCGAAGTACCGGCTGAGGAACTCGGAGCTGGCTTCTGTCGGATCAACCTCCGGCTTGGCGATCCCCGGTAGGTCGCTGATTCCGTTGACGGTGTCCATGCGCAGGCTCTTCCAGCGGTGCCGCCACGCACCTCCCGGACCTTCCTCGGCGTCGAGCACGACAAAATCCAGGCCGCGGCGCCGCAGGTGGTAGGCGGCCGACAAGCCAGCCTGGCCCGCGCCGATAACGGTGACGTCGGTCAGCTCGGGATTCACTCCCCCAATGATAGTCGCGGAGGGCAGTACGGCTTTAGGGTTGGCGCATGGACCAAACGGGCGCCGCGGGCGCGGACACGGGAACCACGGGACATGCTGCGCGGCTGGCCAGGGCGCTGGCTGTCGTGCTCGGAACCCCGCAGATACCGCTGCGGCTGCGGGCCTGGGACGGGTCGGAGGCGGGCCCGGCCGGGGCCCCCGTCCTGGCATTCCGCTCCCGGAAAGCGCTGCGGCGGATGCTGTGGTCCCCGGGACAGCTCGGGCTCAGCCGCGCCTACGTGGCCGGCGAAATCGACGCGCCCGGCGATATCTTCGCCGCCTTCACTGTACTGAGCTCGGCGGGCAAATTCGCTCAGCCGGGCCCCTTCCAGCCACCTACCGCCCCGGAACTGTGGCTGCTGCTGCGGACCGCGGTGCGGCTGGGCGCGGTGGGGCCGAATCCTGTTCCGCCGCCGGAGGAGTTCCGGGTGGCGCGGAAGGGCAGGCTGCATTCCCGCCGGCGGGATGCCGCTGCCATCTCGCACCATTACGACGTCGGCAACGACTTCTACGCCCTGGTGCTGGGCCCCTCCATGGTCTATTCCTGCGCCGTGTGGCCCGCGGGCGCGGACGGCCACCCCGCCGCAGACAGTGGATTGCCCGCGGGCCTTGATTCCGCGCAGGAAGCCAAGCTGGACCTGGTCTGCCGCAAGCTGGGCCTGGAACCGGGCATGCGCGTCCTGGACGTCGGGTGCGGCTGGGGCAGCTTCGCGCTCCACGCTGCCGCCAGGTACGGCGCCACGGTGGTGGGCGTCACCCTTTCGGCGGAGCAGGCCACACTGGCCCGGAAACGGGCGGCCGACGCCGGGCTGACGGACAGGGTGGAAATCCGTGTGCAGGACTACCGGGACGTGCAGGACGGCCCGTTCGATGCCGTCAGCTCGATCGGTATGTCCGAACACGTGGGCCGGGAGCAGACGCCTGCATATGCGGCAGCGCTCTTCGGGCTGCTCCGGCCCGGCGGGCGGCTGCTGAACCACGCCATCTCCTGGAACGCCGGCCCCACCGCCCCGGACCCCGATTCATTCATCCCGCGGTATGTATTCCCCGACGGCGAAATGATCAGCCTCGGCGAGATGGTGGTTGCCCTGGAAACCGCCGGCTTCGAAATCCTCGACGTCGAGGCCCTGCGGCGACACTATGCGCTCACGCTCCGGGCCTGGGTTCGCCGGCTCGAGGAAAACTGGGACCAGGCGGTCGCCCTGGCAGGGCCGGGCCGCGCGCGGATCTGGCGACTGTACATGGCCGCAAGCGCGCTGGGCTTCGAGGAGGGCCTGACCGGTGTCAACCAGGTCCTGGTGCGGCGTCCCGGACCCGGTGAGCCGCCCTTGCGCCGTAGCGCCTGGCTGTGACACGACGCCCTCCTGCCGGGGCGTAACCCGGCAGGAGGGCGGCACGTGCCCGGGGGCTCCCCGGGGAAGCTAGGCAACCGGTGACGGGCCGCCTGGCTGGGTGAAATGCTGGGTCTTCTCGATCTCCACCACCTTGGGGTCCGTCTCATCGGCGGCATAGTCGGTGGGCCTGGTGAGGTCCTCCCCCGTCCGGACCTTCAGCGCCCGGAGCACCAGGGTCAGGACTGCTGCGACCAGCAGGTTCAGCGCGAATGCCGAAACAGCGATGTAGACGCTGAAGTCGGTGCCGGGGATCGGGGCCACGGACCCGCCGAAGTGGGCTTTGGTCACGGGGTTGATCACGTTGTAGGCGGAGACTGTTCCGAAGACGATGCCTGCCGCCCAGCCAGCCAGCAGCGCCCAGCGGTCAAACCACCGGGTATACAGGCCTGCCACGACGGCCGGGAACGTCTGCAGGATCCAGATGCCGCCCAGCAGCTGCATGTTGATCGCTGCCGACTGGTCCATGGCGATAACGAAGACCAGGGCACCGACCTTGACCACGAGGGAGACGATCTTGGAAACCTTCGCCTCGGTCTTGGCGTCAACGTCCGGCCGGATGAAGTCGCGGTAGATGTTCCGGGTGAACATGTTGGCCGCGGCGATGGACATGATGGCTGCCGGTACCAGGGCGCCGATGGCGATGGCCGCCAGCGCGATCCCGGCAAACCAGGCCGGGAAGTGGTCCAGGAACAACTGCGGAACCACCAGCTGGGGGTTGACGGAGCCGTCCAGGTCGATGGGCTTGGTGCCGGCCTTGATCGCTGCGAATCCCAGCAGTGCCAGGAATCCGAGCATCAGTGAGTACAGCGGCAGGATGGCCGCGTTGCGGCGGATGGTGTTGCGGGCCTTGGAGGCGAGCACCGCCGTCACTGAGTGGGGATACATGAACAGGGCCATTGCCGAGCCCAGGGCAAGTGACCAGTACGCGGAATAGTTGGCCGCACCGGGAATGAAGACGCCGGCCGGTTTTCCGGTGGCCTGGTTCACCGTGCCCAGCTTCTGCTGCGCGGCACCGAAAATCGTGTCCCAGCCACCGAACTTGACGGGCAGGTAGATGATGGCCACGATCACTGCGAGGTAGATCAGCAGGTCCTTGACGACGGCGATCATGGCCGGCGCCCGCAGCCCCGAGGTGTAGGTGTAGGCGGCCAGGACCACGAACGCCAGGATCAGCGGCAGGTCGGTCAGCAGGACGTTGTCCGAACTTCCGAGTCCAAGGACGGTCAGGACCGCTTTGATGCCCACCAGTTGCAGGGCGATGTAGGGCATGGTTGCCACGATCCCGGTGACCGCGACGGCCAGGGACAGCCACCGGCTGCCGTAGCGGCCGCCCACGAAGTCAGCGGACGTCACGTAGCCGTGCCGGTGGGACACCGACCAGAGTCGGCTCATGATGATGAAAATAATTGGATAGAGGACGATCGTGTACGGGACAGCGAAGAAGCCGCTGACCGCGCCGGTTGCCCACATCGCTGCCGGCACCGCCACGAAGGTGTAGGCGGTGTAGAGGTCCCCGCCCAACAGGAACCAGGTGATCCAGGTCCCGAACCCGCGGCCGCCCAGCCCCCACTCGTCCAGGCTGTGCAGTCCTTCCTCGCCGGTCCGGCGCCACTTGGCCGCGAGGAAGCCCATAACGGCCACGACAACGAACAGCAGCACCACGATGACCAGCGCAACCCAGTTGATTTCGCGCCCGTTCATGGCCGGTCCCCTCGCGGCCCGGTCCCCGCGGCGTCCTCACCTGTCCAGGGCGGGCCTCCGGCACTCACCGCTGCCCGCCGTCGTCGGTCTTCCCGGGTGACCAGCCAGTAGGCGGTGCCGGTCAGCGCGGCGGACACCGGTACCCAGAGCAGCTGGTACCAGTAAAAGAAGGGCATGCCGCCAAGCCGCGGCGCATCGAAGGAGTACAGCTGCGGCATTAGGGGGAAGATGATCGCGGCCGCCAGCGGGATGCCGGCGCCGATGTAAGGGCCGGGCCTGGCCGGCCCGCGGATGGCGGTATCGCGCGTCAACGGCGATCCGTTGGAAGAAGCTGCGCCGTTCGGGCTGTAGCCGGAACCATCTGCGTGGGACATCTGCGACCTCCTCGTCAGCCCGTCCCGCGGCCGCCGCTTTGGATGAAAGCCGTCCGGAGGCGGGACGCTGTGCCCTCAATCACAGTTGTACCGCGCTTTGACCTGCGCCGGAAGGGTTTTGGCCCCTATCAGTTGCCGCTGGCAACAACAAAGGGAACCATCACGCATGATGGTTCCTTTGTTTTACGGTGGAGCTGAGGGGACTCGAACCCCTGACCCCCTGCATGCCATGCAGGT
>JABFWC010000479.1 GCA_013362385.1 Pseudarthrobacter sp. | reverse complement strand
AGCCGCTGCTCCTCGGCCCGCATGCCAGCCGGGTCCGAGACCATCGGGTAGTCCAGGCAGTTGATCGCGTTGAAGGCGAGCGTGGAATTGGAGGTGTATTTGCCGTCGGATCCGCGGTCGGCTCCAATGTCGGCCAAGCGGAGGACCAGGCTCACGTCGCCTTGCATGGCAGCTTCGATCGCCTGGGTGAGGGCGGGCCAGCTTTGGTCGTTGTACAACGGGGTAATCAGGCCGCTTACGAACGTTGTGGCGTTGACCTGGCGGCCGTCCTTGGCAGTACGGGGCGCCTGCCGGACAGCGTTGATGAGATCCTGGATCTGCGCAACTCCGGACTCGACGTCCCCGCTAAGCGGGCACTTGCCCTGCCGCTGGCAGCTTGCGACGTACGCGCGGATGGCTTTTTCGAAAGCGCGCGCCTGCCCGCTGGTCAGGTCTTCGTTGGTAATCGAGGGATCAAGGGCGCCGTCGAGCACCATCCGTCCCACGTTGTCCGGGAACAGCGAGGCGTAGGTGGAACCGAGGAAAGTGCCGTAGGAGTACCCGAGGTAGTTCAGCTTGGAGTCATTGACGACTGCGCGGAGCACGTCAAGGTCCTTCGCGGAGCTGACGGTGTCGATGTGGGCCAGTACCGGGCCTGTCTGTGCCGCGCACTTGGCACCGATCGCCTTGTTGTCGGCGAGTGCCTCGGACAGCCCGGCATCGGTCTGCAGATCGTAGATCTTGGCCCGCGTGGCATCGCGCTCCGCATCCGTCAGGCATGTGACAGGGGCGGACCGATTGACGCCGCGCGGATCAAAGCCCACCAAGTCGTAGGTGCTGCGCACTCCCTGCGAGAAATGCGTTGCGGCAGCGTCCTTGACGAAGTCATATCCGGAGGCTCCAGGGCCACCGGGATTGACCAGCAGGCTTCCGGTTTTCTTCCCGGTGCTGGATGCCTTAAGCGCCGCGATCTGGATCGTGTCACCCGCGGGGTTCGCGTAGTCCAGGGGAACCGTCACCTTGGCGCACTGGAACTCGCCTTCACAGGGCTGCCACACCACTTCCTGGGAGTAGAACTTTTCCAGGCCGGAGGGTGCCGAGGCGACAATCGAGGGATCTGCCTTGGCGGTGGCCGCTTCCGGCTCCTTGCCGCCGCCGAGGAGGCTGCACGATGCGAGTACCATGGCCAGGACCATGGCGCCGGCGGCCCGGACAGCAAGCGTCAAGGGCCGGGCGGGCAGGGGGCGGGCAGTCATCGGGTCTCCTTGGATGGCTGGATCAGGCTGGCTGCCATGGACTCAATGGCCAACAGCGGGGCAACGTTGGTGGTGGTGATTCGTTCGCGGGCCTTGTTGATGGCATCCATCCGGGCCAGCGTGACCTCGGGGGTGGTGCGGGCGGCGAACTCCTCCAAGTCGCTCTTCAACTCAACGTTGACGAGCTCGACGGCGTTCCCCAACTGGATGATCAGCACGTCGCGGTAGAAGGAGAGCAAATCTGTGAGTGTCCGGTCCAGGGAGTCCGTGATGGACCGCTTGGCCCGGCGTTTTTGGTCGTCCTCGAGCTGTTTCAGCTGGCTGCGCATGGCCGGCGGCAACGTCCCGGATTCCGGTGCGCCCAGGGTCGCCAATAGTGCGGCCTTCTCGGCGGCATCGCGTTCCTCGTTGGAACTGGTGGCTTCCGCTGTGGCGATCTTGACCAGGTTGTCCGCCATCATGACCGCCGCAGTGACGCCCCGCAGCCCCAGGGGAAAGCGGACCGTCTCCAGCCTGCGTTCCCTCGCCGCAGGGTCCCGGGCGAGGCGCCGGGCAATGCCCACGTGGCTCTGCGCGGCACGGGCTGCCCTTTCGGCGAGGGCGGGGTCCACGCCGTCGCGCCGGACCAGCAGGGCCGCGACGTCCGCGGCGGGCGGCAGCCGCAGCGCCACGCTGCGGCAACGCGAGCGGATCGTGACCAGCACGTCCGCCGGGGAGGGGGCGCAGAGCATCCACACGGTCCGCGGAGTGGGCTCCTCGATGGCCTTCAGGAGGACGTTGGTGGTGCGCTCGGCCATCCGGTCGGCGTCCTCCACCACGATGATCCGCCAGCGCCCCGAGGAGGGCCGGTTTCCCGCCGTGGCCACCAGGTCGCGGGCTTCGTCGATGGTGATGGTGACCTTTTCGGTCCGGACGAACGTGACGTCGGAGTGCGTTTCGCCCAGGATGGTGCGGCACGCCTGGCACTCGCCGCAGCCGCGCAGGTTCACGTCTTCCTGGTCGCAGTTCAACGCGGCGGCGAAGGCTTTGGCCGCGTTGGAGCGTCCGGATCCCGGCGGCCCGGTGAACAGCCAGGCGTGCGTCAGGCCTTCTCCCCGGGCGGCTTGGCGCAGTTGTTCGACGACGGCGGGCTGGCCCTGCAGGTCATCCCAGACCGTCATGCGCCGCTACCGCCCGCAGATGCTGCCCGTACTGCCGGCATGTTCGAATCGGCTCCAGGATGAAGCAGGCTTTCGGCGCGTTGGAGGATCTGAGTCGCCAGTTCATCCATCGGGAGGTGGGCCGGCAGCACCAGGTAGGCGGCCGGGCGGGCCGCGGCCAGGTCAAGGAAGGCGTCCCGGATCCGGGTATGGAAGTCGTCTGCCTCGGACTCCAGCCGGTCTTCGGCGGCCTCGCCTGCCGTCCGGCGATGGCGGCCCAGCTGCGGGTCCACGTCCAGCAGGACCGTGAGGTCCGGCTGGAGGCCGGCCGTGGCCCATTCGTTGAGCGACTGGACAGCGTCGTTCCCGAGGTTCCGCCCCGCGCCCTGGTAGGCCACGGACGAATCGATGTAACGGTCGCTGAGCACCACGTCGCCGCGCTCCAGGGCCGGCCGGATCACCTGTGCAGCGTGCGCAGCGCGGGACGCGGCGAAAATGAGGGCTTCGGTGCGGGCATCGATCTCGCCGTTGCCGTGGTCCAGCACCAGTGAACGGAGTTTCTCGCCCACCGGGGTTCCGCCGGGCTCGCGGGTGCGCAGCACCTTGAATCCCCGGCTTTCCAGCGCGGCTGCAAGCAGGCGCGCCTGGGTGGACTTGCCGGCGCCATCGCCGCCTTCGAACGCGATGAATATGCCGGCGCTTCGTTTGTTCACTTCTCAAGCCTACCGAGCCGTACGGACATTTCCCGAGCCGCCCGGGGCCCCTGCAGCCGCACGTCCCCACCGCGACCGCTTTTCCGGCAGCTCCGGACCGGACAGTACGCTGTCAGCATGAGCCTTTCCGAGCATCAAACCGCATCCCTGTCGGCCGAGACCGTGGTGGTGGCGGCCGGGCGTCCGCCACGGGAGCGGGACCAGCCGGTCAACCCTCCGATCACCCTCTCCTCCACCTACTTCGGCACCGGCCCGCTGGGCGACGGCGACCGGGGTTACGGCCGGTACTCGAACCCCACGTGGGACCCCTTCGAAGAGGCCCTCGGCGAGCTTGAAGGCTCCGACCTGCCGGGCCTGCTGTACGCGTCGGGCCTGGCAGCGGTCAGCTCCGCGCTGTCCCTGATTCCGGCCGGCGGAGTGCTGGTCATGCCAAGCCACAGCTACTCCGGCTCCCTGGTCATGGCGTCCGAACTCGCGCAGAAGGGCTTTATCGAGCTGCGGACCGTGGACATCGCGGACACCGACGCCGTCCGGGAGGCCATCGCGCCCGCCGGCCCCTCCGCCGCCGCCTCGATGCTCTGGCTGGAAAGCCCCACCTACCCCATGCTGGGCATCGCGGACATGCAGGCCCTCGCCGACGCTGCCCACGCCGCCGGCGCCATCGTGGTCACGGACAACACCTTCTCCACCCCCCTGGTGCAACAGCCCCTCCTGCTGGGATCCGACGTCGTGCTCCATTCGGTGACCAAGTACCTGGCCGGGCACTCCGACGTCGTCCTCGGTGCGTTAGTGACCTCCAACCCACAGATCCGCTCCGAACTGCTGCACCACCGCATCATCCATGGCGGCATCGCCGGCCCCTTCGAAGCCTGGCTGGCTCTGCGCGGCCTGCGCACCCTCGCCCTGCGCGTGGAGCGCTCCCAGGCCTCGGCGATGGTCCTCGCCGAGAGGCTTGCCGCCCACCCCGCCATCGAATCCATCCGTTTCCCCGGGCTTCCCGCCGATCCGGGCCATGCCCGCGCCAAGGAACAGATGAAGGGTTTCGGTTCCATCATCTGCATCCAAGTGGCGGCAACCGGCGCGCTCAGCGGTGCGGACGCTGCCGACAAGCTCGTCCAGGCCCTGCGGCTGTGGCTCCCGGCCACCTCCCTGGGCGGGGTGGAATCCCTCATCGAACGCCGGCGCAGGCACACGGCCGAACCCGCCAGCGTGCCGGAGAACCTGGTCCGGCTAAGTGTCGGGATCGAAAACGTGGAGGACCTTTGGTCTGATTTGGAGCAGGCCCTGAAGGCGCTGGACGGCTAGGCTGGGTTTGTGGACGGCGAACTGATTATCCGGCCTGTAGAGCAGGCATTGTATTGGATCCTGGCCCTGGTGGCGCTGGGACTTGAGCTCTGGGCCCTGGTCGACTGCGCCAGGCACCGGGCCACCGCCTTCGAAGCCACGGGGAAGCGGACCAAGACCTTCTGGCTGGCGCTGACCGGGGGCGCCGCGGCTGTGGGCGTACTGTCGCTGCTGACATCCGGCGGCGGCTTCCTGGGAACATTCGGCCTGTTCGGGCTCGCCGCGGTGGTGGCAGCCTCTGTCTACCTGGCCGATGTCCGGCCCGCCGTCAAGGACGCAGGCCGCGGCGGCAGCCGCAACATGGGGCCCTACGGCCCCTGGTGACGGACGGGCCCCTGGTGACGGACAGGCTCCTGGTGACGGGCAGGCCGCTGGTAACCAGGCGCCACGGACTCCCAGTCCACCGTCAGCTCACCCAGGCGCCATCTGGCCGGCCCGTCCTGGACCGGCCACCCGGCGTCGCGCAGTGTCCTGCACATGCCCTGCCAGCGCTGCCTGTTGCCGAACGAGGCCAGGGGAGCGCATTCAAGCCAGGCACGGTCCATCGCCTGCAGGAACGCGTAAACCGGCTCGCCGGGAATGTTGCGGTGGATGAGGGCCTTGGGCAGCCGCTCGGCAACGTCAGAGGGCAGGTCGAAGCTGCCGAAACGCATCGAGATGCTCAGTGACAGCGGGCCGTCAGGGCCAAGCGCCACCCACGTCACGCGGCGCCCGATCTCATCGCAGGTGCCGTCAATGAACAGCCCGTCGGGGGCGAGCCGGTCCTGAACCAGCCGCCAAATACCGGCAACATCCCCTTCCTCGTACTGGCGCAGGACGTTGAAGGCGCGGACCAGGACCGGGCGGCCGGGGACCGGGAGTTCGAAGCCGCCCACCTGGAAGGTCAGGCCGGGCCGTTGCAGGGGGAGCGCCGCCCGCACCCGGTCCGGCTCGATCTCGATCCCGCAGACGCGCACGTCCGGGCGGACGGCGGCGAGCCGTTCATAGAGTTCGACGGCGGTGGCCGGGGTTGCGCCGTAGCCGAGGTCCACGACAAGGGGTTCTTTGGCGGCGCGCAGCCGCCAGGCCTGGGGCCCGGTAAGCCAGCGGTCCACCCGCCGCATCCGGTTGGGGTTGGTGGTGCCGCGGGTCACGTTGCCCACCGGCCGGCCCTGCCGCGAGGCGGGCGTCCGGCCGGACAGTTGCGGGGCGTTGACCCGTTCAGCCTTTTGAACCACCGCCCAACCCTATCCCTGCCTGCCCGGCGGTGTCCTGTCCGTCCGGCCTTGTAACGCTGGGCGGCCGGCAAGGCTGCTCGGCTAGGATGAAAATCATGACTTACAAGCTGATTTTGCTGCGCCACGGCCACAGCGAATGGAACGCCAAGAACCTGTTCACCGGCTGGGTGGACGTCGACCTGAACGACCAGGGCCGTGCGGAAGCAGCCCGCGGCGGTGAGCTGTTGGTGGAGAACGACGTCCTGCCGGACGTGCTGTACACCTCGCTGCTGAAGCGTGCCATCAACACCGCGAACATCGCCCTGGACAAGGCCGACCGCGGCTGGATCCCGGTCAAGCGCGACTGGCGCCTGAACGAGCGCCACTACGGCGCACTGCAGGGCAAGGACAAGGCCCAGACCCTTGCCGAATACGGCGAGGAACAGTTCATGGAATGGCGCCGCTCCTACGACACCCCGCCGCCGCCCCTGGATGACGACTCCGAGTTCTCCCAGGCCCACGACCCCCGGTACGCAGGCCTCGGCGACGCGCTGCCGCGCACGGAGTGCCTGAAGGACGTCCTGGTGCGGCTCCTGCCCTACTGGGAATCGGACATCAAGGAAGACCTCAAGGCAGGCAAGACCGTCCTCGTGACCGCACACGGCAACTCGCTGCGCGCCCTGGTCAAGCACCTGGACGGCATCAGCGACGAAGCCATCGCCGGCCTGAACATCCCCACGGGCATCCCGCTGGTCTACGACCTGGACGAGGACTTCCAGCCGGTGAAGCCGGGCGGCACCTACCTGGACCCGGAGGCTGCCGAAGAGGCCATCCTCGCAGTCGCCAACCAGGGCAAAAAGTAGGGCGATAACGCGTATGACGGCGGGCCGGCCACCCTCAGGTGACCGGCCCGCCGTCGCGCATTCCGGTGTTGGACCGGGTGTTAGATGTGTTCGCTGCCGTTGGGCTGCCACGCACCCGTGACAAGGTAGGTCACCTTCTGGGCGACGGAAACGCCATGGTCGGCGAAGCGTTCGAAGTAGCGGCTGGCCAGGGCGACGTCCACCGTCGTGGCCGGCGACTCGGCCCATTCGGGGGCCGCGATGGCCTTGAAGACGCTCAGGTGCAGGTCGTTGATCGCCGTGTTCGCCTTCAGGATGTCCCGCGCCACCTCAAGGTTCCGGGTCTCCAGCAGGACGGTGAGCTTCTCGGCGATCTCCTGGTCCAGCTCCGCCATCCGGTTGAAGGTCTGCGTCATGGACTGCGGAATGACATTGGCGGGGTACCGGAGGCGGGCAAGCTGGGCGATGTGCCGGGCCAGGTCGCCCATCCGCTCAAGCGATGCGCTCATCCGGAGGGAACCCACGATCATCCGCAGGTCGCTGGCGACAGGACCCTGCAGGGCCAGGATGTCGATGGCGCGCTCGTCCAGGCTGTTCTGCAGGAAATCGATCCGCGCATCCGCTGCGATGACGTCCTGGGCGAGGTCCACGTCCGCCACCTGGAATGAGGTGGTGGCCTTTTCCATCGCTTCACTGACAAGCCGGGAGATCTCCACCAGCTGGTCACCGACCTGGGTGAGTTCTTCCTGAAAAACCTTACGCACGTCGGCGTCCTTTCCTTATAACTCCCTCCGCCCGCAGGAGGGCAGCAGGAATTGTGTCGCCAATGGGCGCTCCAACCAGCAACTCTGCCAGCGCCCGGTAAACGATTATGCGCATGAAGATGAACGTTAGTTGAACCGTTTGCGCGGGGACACCGGACGCGCCGGGGCACCGCCTCCAGGAGCATAAAGTGGAGCTGTGGATCCTATGCTCATTGGTCTGGTAGCCGGCCTCATCGGCTTGGCGCTTGGCACGTTCG
>JABFWC010000167.1 GCA_013362385.1 Pseudarthrobacter sp. | reverse complement strand
GAACTGGGACTGGCCGGCACGCTGCGGGTGCTGTGCCGGTTCGCGATCCTGGCCATCGCGGTGTTCAGGACGATCGCGCGCACGCAGGACACTTTCTCGCGGATCGTCGCCTGCAGCGTGATCACCTGGATCCTGGGGCAGGCCGTGATCAACATCGCCATGGTCAGCGGGCTGCTGCCGGTGATCGGTGTCCCGCTGCCCTTCATCTCCTACGGCGGCTCGGCCATGGTGTCTTCGCTGGCCGGGATCGGGATAGTCCTGGCGGTGACCCGGCCCGACGGATGGGGCGCTGCGGGGCCAAAACGGCGGGGCGCGGCTTCCGGCGGTGGGGATGCTTCAGTCGTCCCGGCCGCCCGTCGGGGGAGTGGACGTCCCCATGAGTACCAGCAGTAACTTTCGGGGCAACGCCGGCGGTGCCCCCGGGGTGCCGATGACCGCCATCCGCTTCATCCTGGTTTTCGGGATCGTCAGCGCGCTGATGGACATGGTGTACGAGGGCGCCCGCAGCGTCACCGGCCCCTTCCTCGGTGTGCTGGGTGCCTCCGCACTCCTGGTCAGCGTGGTCACCGGCGCGGGGGAGGCCGTGGCCCTGGTGCTGCGCCTTGTCTTCGGCCGGCTGGCGGACCGGCCCGGGCTGCGGTGGACACTGGCGCTCAGCGGTTATGGGCTCACGGCCCTGTCCGTCCCGCTGCTGGGGATCACCGATGCGCTGTGGGTTGCCTGCCTGCTGGTGCTGCTGGAACGGCTGGGCAAGGCGGTGCGCAGTCCGGCCAAGGACACGATGCTTGCCGAGGCCGGCGCGGGCCTGGGGCAGGGCAAGGCTTTTGCGCTGCATGAGGCCCTGGACCAGGCGGGCGCGTTTGTGGGTCCGCTCCTGGTGGGTGCGGCCCTGGCATTGAGCGGCAGTTACGGTCCGGGATTCCTGCTGCTCGCGGTTCCCGGGCTCGCGGCCATGCTGATCCTGTTCGGGCTAAAGCGGCGGGTTCCCGAGCCCGCCGTGTACGAGGCCGCAGCGCCGGGTGGGCAGGCGACGGGGGATGGTCCGGTGCCGGGCATTGGGCCGACACGGGAACCAATGCCCCGGCAGTACTGGATCTACGCGGCGTTCAGCAGCCTGACCATGTTCGGTTACGCCACGTTCGGGCTGCTCTCGTTCCACGTGGTGTCCACCGGGCTCCTGCCGGCCGCGGTGGTCCCGGTGCTCTACGCGGTGGCCATGGGCGTGGATGCCGTGGCCGCGCTCGCGTCCGGCTGGCTTTTCGACCGGATCGGGCTGAAGGTCCTCGTGGCCCTTCCGGTCCTGGCCGCGGCGGTCCCGTGGCTGGGGTTCAGCAACAGTACGGCGCTCGCCATCGCCGGCGTGCTGCTGTGGGGAGCGGCGATGGGCGTGCAGGAAAGCACCATGCGCGCAGCGGTGGCCGGCCTCGCCCCGGCAGGGCGCCGCGGCAGCGCGTACGGCATGTTCACCGCCTGCTACGGGCTCGCCTGGCTTGCCGGAAGTTTCCTGATCGGCCTGCTGTACGAGCAGTCAGTCTTTGCGCTGGCAGTGACCCTGACCGTCATCCAGGCCGCCGCCCTGGCCATCTTCCTCACCGTCCAGCCCTGCATCACACGATCCCGCGCCAGCTGACCCCGGACTAGCTGATCCAGCGCCACTTTGACCCCGGACCACTTGGTCCCGTCCAAAGACACCGAGGTGCCGCTTGAAGTTCAGGCGGCCGCGCCGGAAGGTTCGGGGCACTCGGTGCAGCGGACGCTCGCAACCAAAGCGCCGGCGTCGTCCTTCTGGAAGTGCGTGACGTGGTTAGTGGTCCTGCCGCACACGGGGCAGAAGCTTTGGCTTTGTTTTGTCCACATCCCTGAATAATACGGAACCGGCAGCCAAACAGAAGGCCGCGGGGCCAACCATGTGGAACTCCGCACCATACCTTTACCCGATCTTGACCGAAACCGTTGGCGATCCTTCAGGAAACGCGCGGACTGCCGGCGTAGTTTGGGCCCATCAGGAAGCAGGAGGCAGTTCGGAAGGGGCGCAGGACAATGACCATCACCGATTACTTCATGGCTCTGGGCGGCATGCTGGCGACGCTGGGGGCAACCGGGCTTGTGGCGGCAGGCCTCATCCGGGCGCGGGCGCGCCACTGACACCTCGCTGGGGGCGCGCTTCGTACGGCACTGACACTTCGCTCGCCGTGCTCAGGCGAACGCCTGCGGCTCCAGTTGGGCGGCCAGCGCGGCCGTCGGCACTGACTTGAGGATGCCCTCCGCCACGCTGCGCACCTTCACGCTCCGCTGGCGTGAGGCGCTGGCGAGCTTGCCGAACGCCTCCGTGTAGGAGCATCGGTTCTGCGCCATGATCACCCCGCAGGCCACATCGATGGACGTCCTGCCCTCCAGGACCTCCTTCAGGTTGTCGCCGGCGCGGTTCACGGCGTGGACGTCCAGTGCCAGCTTCAGGCTCTTTGACGCCACCTCGGCGAATGACTGCGCCTCGTGCACCAGTCGGCTGTTGAACTCGGCGCCGGCGGGGACCAGCAGGACGAGCGCCCCTGATGCTCCAGCCTCCAGCCGGAGCGGCACGGCAAGAGCCACTCCGTACCCGCGCTCCAGGACCCGCCCCCGGTACGCCTGCCACTTGGACGATGAGGCGGTGCTGCCGATGACCGCGACCCGGGACAGTGCGCCCGGGGCCATCGGGCCATCCGCCTGGGCCTCCTCGGCTTCGGCCAGGGCAGTGGCGGCCGGGCTGCTTCCGGCGCTGGCGGGAGCGGACCCCCGCCGGTGGAGCATCACGGCGCACTCGGCTGTAGGGGTCGGGGGCCCGCTGAGCGCCTGCGCGGCAGCACGGGCAAGCTTGCGGAGGGACTCTGCGTCGTCGTCGGCGTCCGTCACCAGGTCCAGCAGGAATCCCTGCCGGTCCTGTCCGGCGCCTGCATGCCCACCTGCCACCTTCTGCCCCCTCTGCCTCGTCCGCGGCATCCATGCTGCGGGTTGCCATGAATCTATGGGGCTGCCGCTGCTGCAGCACGAGTAGCGGGTACTCTACTTTTCCGCAGCGCCAGCCCGAGTACCTACCTGTGCCGCGGGGCCGCGCGGGAGCGCGCACCATCGCCGCTGTCCGAGGCAACCCGGCCGGCGTAAGGGATTGGATAACTGCCGTCATGGCCTTGTTCGCGGTTCTGAACTGTCAAGGCCGGGAACTGCGAACAAGGTTATGACAAGGCGGGTGCAGCATCGTCAACAGTGCTCGCAACGGACCTCGCCGCGGCGCGTGCGTGAGGGTTTCCATCGAACCGGGAACGCAGCCATCCGTGTATTCAGATCCAGCTGTATTCAAGGTCCGGCGGAAATCGTGAAAGAAAAAGGGTGTCCGGCGTGCTCTGGCCCGAAGTCTGGGCGCTGCGAGCTGCCGGAGGCTTTATGCGGCCAGGACGGCTGCTGGTGCCGGCATACGTCGGCGGTCGGCCAGTACGCTGATGGAGCAGGGCGCCTGCCCGGGATCGATCAGTGCCGGCAGGTGCCTGGTTTCCGACGCGGCGTGGAGCATTTCCAGGGCCTCGTCGTCCACCAACGCGTGCGAGATATCGAGTTCCAGATCCAGGCCGCCCTTGATGGAGTTGGCCCGCTTTGCCACCACGTAGATGGCGTTGATGCTATGGATGGTGATGTGCCCCTTTGCAATCACCTGAGCTTTTGCGTGGTCCAGATCCACGCGGACCACAATGTTCAGCTTCGAATTCAAGTTGTAAAGCCTTCCCCTGCATTGGCTGCGACGCTGCAGCTTCTTGCTTGGCCCGTTTGCTCGAGCCTCAATTAGATTAGGTAATCAATGTGATGCACGCAACACCGGCGTAATTATTACGCCGAATGTTTTTTTCCGTCTGACCCCAAGGAGCAGCGCATGAGCGCCCCCGCAGCAAGGAAACCTTCAGTCCTCTTCGTCTGCGTCCACAACGCCGGAAGGTCCCAGATGGCGGCGGCGTTCCTGGCCTCCATGGCCAAGGGGGCCATCGAGGTCCGGTCCGCCGGGTCCCGGCCCGCGGACAAGGTGAACCCGGCCGCCGTCGAGGCCATGGCCGAGGCGGGCATCGACATTTCCGCCGGGGTGCCCAAGCTGCTCACCCCGGAAGCGGTGGAAGAATCGGACGTAGTGGTCACCATGGGCTGCGGCGACGAGTGCCCGTACTTCCCGGGCAAGCGCTACGAGGACTGGGTCCTGGAGGACCCGGCCGGCAAGGGCGTTGACTCCGTGCGCCCCATCCGTGATGAGATCAAGGCACGTGTTGGGCAGCTGATCACCGAACTCCTGCCCGCGCAGCACCCGGACGCCCAGTAGCACCGCCACCGAAGGACACCACATGAGCAAGCACCAGCTGATTATCATCGGCTCAGGCCCCGCCGGCTACACCGCCGCCATCTACGCCGCCCGCGCGGGCCTCAACCCGCTGGTCCTGGCCGGTGCGGTGACGGCCGGCGGTGCGCTGATGAACACCACCGAGGTGGAGAACTTCCCCGGTTTTCCTGAAGGCATCCAGGGCCCGGAGCTGATGGACGGCTTGCAGCAGCAGGCGGAAAAATTCGGTGCCCGGATAGAGTTCGACGACGTCACGTCCGTCGACCTCAAAGGTCACGTCAAGCGCGTGGTCACCGGCGCGGGGGAGACCTATGAGGCCAAAGCGGTCATCCTGGCCACGGGCTCTGCCTACAAGGAACTCGGACTGCCGGAGGAGAAGAAGTTCAGCGGCCACGGGGTGTCCTGGTGCGCCACCTGCGACGGGTTCTTCT
This sequence comes from Pseudarthrobacter sp., assembly GCA_013362385.1. Classification (GTDB taxonomy): domain Bacteria; phylum Actinomycetota; class Actinomycetes; order Actinomycetales; family Micrococcaceae; genus Arthrobacter. The sequence goes on along the minus strand of JABFWC010000167.1, from coordinate 2,731 downwards.
TCCGGGAGCAGGACATTATCGTGGTGGGCGGCGGCGACTCCGCCATGGAGGAAGCAACCTTCCTGACCCGCTTCGGAAAGTCCGTGACCGTCGTCGTACGCAAGGGCGAACTCCGCGCGTCCCGCATCATGGCCCAGCGCGCCAAGGACAACCCCAAGATCCGCTTCGCCTGGAACTCTGCAGTCACCGCCATCCACGGCGACGGAAAGGTCACCGGCGTGACCCTTACGGACACCCGCACGGGCGACACCCGCCACCAGGACGCCACCGGGATCTTCGTGGCCATCGGGCACCTGCCGCGCACCGAGCTGGTGGCCGGGCAGGTGGACCTGGACGAGGAAGGCTATATCAAGGTGGACTCACCCACCACGTGCACCAACCTCTCCGGCGTCTTCGCCTGCGGTGACGCCGTGGACCACCGTTACCGGCAGGCGATCACGGCGGCAGGCACCGGCTGCGCAGCGGCGTTGGATGCTGAGCGCTTCCTGGCAGCGCTGGAGGACGCCGCCAGCATTGCGACGGCGCTGGTGGAGGAACCCACCCACAGCTGAGCGGGTTGCCCCGGGTCAAGGCCCGGGGCCCGGCAACCGCCCCATTTCCCGGGTCAGACGACCTCGGGAAGCCTTCCCGTTAATACCGAAACCGGCGCCGCGGACCAGCGCTCACGCTCCGGCTCGTACGAAATCACCATGGAGGCATCGCTCTCGCGCGCCTCATCGATGGCGAGCAGCAGGGCGTCCTCCATGTGCCTGGCGTATTCCAGCCGCTCGGGCAGGCTGCCCTGCAACTCGCCGTCATCAATCAGCACATGGCCCTTGCCGTCAACGATGACCTTCAGTGAATACCCGCGGTCCTCATACAGGGACCCCCGGGTGGATGAAATTTCAGTGACTCGATCTGCCCGGACCAGCCCGTTGCCCAGCGTGCGGATCCACACTTCACCCATGAAATGACCTCCCCTTTGGCTGGAGGCGCGGATCAGCGCCCCATAAGGCGAACGCTACTCCTTCGCAAGCCATTTGTGACCCCTCAATTTGTGCTGGGAATTGCGGTATCTGGCGGGGCCGCCGCCCGAATATGGCGCGTCCATTCATTGCCCTTCAGATATGGTGAATGCCGGCAGCCCTAGGTGGATGTACCGGAAGATGGAGGGTGAAATGTGGTCGAAGCTGGATACCTACCTTTACCCGCTCCGGCCTTCCGCTGGCTGTCCTTCGGGGACCTTCGAGCTGGATGTGGCCTCTGGAAACATGGCATGGTCCGACGGGGTGTTCGGCATCCACGGGCTAAGCCAGGGGGAAGTGGTTCCCACCTTCGAACTCCTGATGGCGCACAAGCACCCCTTGGACCGCGCCGGGTAAGGGAGCTGTGGAAGGGCCTCTTGGCGGGCGGCGGCCAAGGCGCGCTGCTGCACCGCGTCATCGACGTCAAAGGCAGGGAACGCCGCGTTTTTTCGGGCATCCAGGTCGAGGCTGATGCATTGGGGCAGGTGCCCCACGCCCACGGGTTCATGGTGGACGTCACGCAAAGCCTGCGCATCGAGTCCCAAAATGCTGCCTCGGACGCCATCGAGGGCGTGTACGCGCACAAGGCCGTCATCGAGCAGGCCAAGGGCATCGTGATGGCCCTCCGGAGCGTGGATCCGGAGGCTGCATTCAAGGTCCTGGCCGACCAAAGCCAGCACGTCAACGCCAAACTCCATGTGGTGGCCGGCGAGCTCGTCAGGTGCGCGGCAGAGGGGAAAGCCCGGGAGGCGCTGGCGGGGTTCCGGGTTTCCCGCTGACGAACCCCGCAGCCGACCTGCATCAAGGTGGCTTGTCAGTCAAAGTGCGTGACCACGGTGGGATCGTGGGCCACGGATGCGACCACGCGGGATGCCACATTGCGAAGCTTGAGGTTGCGGGAGTTGGAAGCGCTCCGCAGGATACGCATTGCGGTGTCCTGGTCGCACTGGTTCTGCGCCATAATGATGCCCGCTGCCAGGTTGATGGTAGTGCGGGACTGCATGGCCGCCGTCAGGTTTTCCCGGTCCTCGGTGAGCTGGGCCACGCGGACGGCAATGCGCAGCGACTTGGAGGCCTGTGCGGCATGCGCCTCCGCGTTCTCTACGTCGTCCGCGCTGAAGGCATGCGTGTTCGCCGCGTACAGGTTCAGCGCCGCCCCGGCGTCACCTTCAAGCGGCATCGGCACGGAGAGCACGGACCCGATCCCCTCGGACCGGGCAGTGGAACAATAATCCGCCCACCGCGTTTCATCCTCCAGGTCAGGGACGTGGACAGTGACCAGGTCCCGGAGCGCCGTCAGGCAAGGCCCCTCGCCGTACGCGTACTGCAGCTCGTCCATGGCATGTACCTGGGGGTCGCTGGTGGCCATCGTCGCGGGCTTCTTGTGGCGCAACAGCGTCACTCCGCAGAGCAGCTTGTTGTGCACCGACAGGCTTTCGGCGGAGTAGTCAACCAGCTCCTGCAGCAGCTCCGCCACGTCCGCGCTCTCCAGCACAAGGTCCTGAAGATGTTCAACGATCCCTTGGCCAGGCTTTTGGTTCTCGTCCATGCGGCATCTTTCCCAAAGCTGCCATGGCACGTTTGCTGACCTGAACGCGTGGATGTGCTCGGAACGGAACAGCCCGTTTGCGATGACACTTCCATTCTAAAATGCCCGCCGCTGGCCGGCTCAGGTGGGTTCCCTTTTCTTGCCCGGGTCTTGCAGGGGCCTCCCCAGATCGGAAGAG
>JABFWC010000426.1 GCA_013362385.1 Pseudarthrobacter sp. | reverse complement strand
ACCCATGACTCCAAGAACGCCACATCACCTCCCGCCCCACTTCCAACAACGCCCCATCACCACCCGCCCCACTTCCAACAACGCCCCATCACCACCCGCCCCACTTCCAACAACGCCCCATCACCACCCGCGATCCCCCAGGTGCGGGTGCGAACAAACACAGGCATTCATCCGGCGCGGATCTGATGGCGCAATGCGCCAAGCGCCGCAGAAGCTGATGACGCGTTGCAGAAAAAACCGCAGAAGCTGATGGCGCGTTACAGAAAACATTCCTTCGCCGCGCTCGCTGCCTCCTCGATGGCCCTGCAGGGCGTGGATTTGGAATGCGCTGTCCGCACGGCGGACACCACGGGCGCCCGGCCCTCAGCGGTGGCAGGATTGGCGGATGGCGGCAAGCAGCACAGCGGGCCCGGCAGCCGGAACCGGGGCGGTATGGAATCCGCGCCTGGCACTCCTGGTGGCGGCAACGTTCTTCATGGAGTTCCTGGACGGCACGGTCCTCACCACCGCCATCCCCAGCATTTCGACCGACTTCGGCATAGCGGCCGCCGACGTCAACGTAACCATGACGGCGTACCTGCTGACGGTAGCCGTCGGCATCCCCATCAGTGGCTGGCTTGCTGAAAGGTTCGGTGCCCGCAGGGTCTTCTGCGCGGCGATCGCTGTGTTCACCCTCGCCTCCCTGGCCTGCGCCGCCAGCCAGGACCTGCTGACGCTGACCCTGAGCCGCATTGCCCAGGGCGCCGGCGGAGCCATGATGGTCCCGGTGGGGACCCTGGTGGTCCTTCGCGGCACACCAAAGTCGGATCTGCTGCGCGCCACTGCCTTCCTGGTATGGCCCGGGCTCCTGGCCCCTGTCCTCGCTCCCCTGGTGGGCGGCGCACTTACCACGTACCTGTCCTGGCATTGGATCTTCCTTGTTAATCTTCCGCTGGGCGCTGTGGCGTTCATCGCCGCCTTGCGACTGGTTCCGGTGGCCCCCGGCGACCCCGGCCGCCGGCTGGACTGGCCCGGGATGGTGCTGACTACGCTTGGCGTGGGCGCGCTGGTGGCCGGGCTTGAGCTGGCCAGCAGACACCCGGACGGTCCGTGGGCGGGCCTGAGCGCCATTACAGGCGTTGCAGCGTTGGCCGGGGCAGTGTTTTGGATGCGCCGGACTCCGAATCCGTTGTTCAACCTGGAAGTCTTCAGAACCCGCACGTTCCGCGCCATGGCCACCGGCGGTTTCGTCTACCGTGTCACCATCAGCTCGGTCCCGTTCCTGCTGCCCCTGATGCTCCAGGCCGGATTTGGCTGGTCCCCGCTGCACGCCGGCGTCCTGGTGGCGGCGGTTTTCGTTGGAAACATCGGCATCAAGCCTGCCACCACCCCGCTGATCCGGCGGTTCGGTTTCAAGGCAATGCTGGTGTTCGCCTCCCTGGCCTCAGCGGCAACCTTCGCCCTCTGCGCCTTCCTCACGCCCGAGACGCCCGAGCCACTGATGTTCATCCTGCTGGTCTGCAGCGGGGCCTTCCGCTCCATCGGTTTCTCGGCCTACGCATCGGTCCAATACGCCGACATCCCGCCCGCCCAGCTGACCTCAGCCAACACGGTCTCCGCCACGCTGGTGCAGCTGGGAACAGGCTCCGGAATCGCTGTGGCAGCCCTGCTGATCCGGGCCTTCGGGACGGTAGCCCCGCTGTCGCAAGACCCTGCCGGACCTTTCCGGGGTGCCTTCATGGCGATGGCCGTCCTGATGCTTGCCAGCACCGCCGACAGCGTCCTGCTCCCACGGCACGCAGGGGCCGAAGTCAGCCAAGGCAGGACCAAGCGCGTGAACCAGGAACCGGAAGCACCCGAGTCCGGCGACATTGAGCCAGGCAACCTTGACCCCGGGAATGGCGACGGCGGGGCCCGCCGGAGCGGGAAGCCGCGGCCTGCGGCCAGCAACCCCGGAATTACCCGGCCTGGGCCAGGACCAAAGGAAGCACGGCTCCCGCACCGGCCTGCCGGAGGGCGCGCCCCGCAACGGTAAGCGTCCACCTGCTGTCGGCCAGATCGTCGATCAGCATCACTGTTTGACCGGGAGACGACTGCAGAGCGGCTTCGAGGTCGGGCCCTACCACCAGCCTGTCCCACACCCCGGCAAGCCGGTAGGCGCTGTTCCCGCCTCGGCTGCCCGTGGGGCCGCCATGGGCCAGCTGCAGCTGCCCCAGGTAGGGAATCCGCCCGATCCCTGAAATGCCCTGGGCGAGGGAGTCCACCAGCTGGGGCTTGTTCCGGGACGGAATGCTCACAATGGCGGCCGGCCTGCCCACACCGCTCCACCCCGGGTTGCGGCCATCCCCGGCGCCCCATTCGCGCAGGACCTGCACGCACGCCTGCAGCATCCCGGGGTCCACGGACCGGTCTGGAGCGGCGGTGGCAAACAGCTCACGCAACGCGCCGCCCCATCCCAGATCCGTAAGACGCGCCAGGATTCGTCCCTCCGCCAGGCCTTCGCCCGGTTTGAGCTTTCCCTTGACCGGCACGCCGAGGCGGTCCATGCCGCTAGGCCATTGCAGGCGGGGCTCCAGGATCCCGCCCGCCCTGCTGAGGGTCTGGCCGGCGGCAGCGGTGGCGTCTTCGGCAACGTCGGCTGGGAACCAGCGCCCGGCGCAGTTGTCGCACCGTCCGCAGGGACGTGCCGTCTCGTCGTCCAGGACCGAGGTGATGTACTCCATCCGGCATCCTGCCGTGTCCTGGTAGATCACCATGGAGTCCTGCTCATCCACCCGGGCCTCGGCGATCCGCCGGTACCGCTCCGCGTCGTACACCCACGGCTGGCCGGTGGACCGCCAGCCGCCGCCCACCCGTTCCACCGCCCCGTCCACGGACAGGACTTTCAGCAGCAGTTCGAGCGGGGTGCGGCGCAGGTCCACCCGGGCTTCCAGCGCCACCGTTGACAGCGCCGTTCCGGCCTCGGCCAGGGCGGTGAGCACGGCCGCAGCCTTCTCCTCCGACGGCATTGACGCCGTGGCGAAGTACTGCCAGATCTCGCGGTCCTCGGAGCCGGGCAGCAGCAGGACGTCGGCGTTGGCGGCACCACGGCCGGCACGCCCCACCTGCTGGTAGTAAGCCACAGGGGACGACGGCGCCCCCAGGTGGACCACGAAGCCAAGGTCCGGCTTGTCGAAGCCCATCCCCAGTGCGGAGGTCGCCACCAGTGCCTTGACCTGGTTGTCCTTCAGCAGCTGCTCGGCGCGTTCGCGGTCGGCAGGGTCGGTCCGGCCGGTGTACGCGAGGACGTCATGCCCTGCTTCGGCCAGGAGCCGGGCGGTGTCCTCTGCAGCCGAAACCGTGAGGGTATAGATGATCCCGCTGCCGGGAAGATCGGACAGGTGCGTCAGTAGCCAGCCCAAGCGCTGCTTGGAGTCGGGCAGGGTCAGCACTCCGAGCCGGAGTGAATCACGGCCCAGTGATCCCCGGATGGTGAGTACGCCCGCGCCGAGTTGCTCTTCGATATCGTGCACCACCCGGGAATTGGCCGTGGCGGTGGTGGCCAGCACCGGGACGGCCCCGGGCAGCCGGGCGATGAGGTCAGCGATCCTGCGATAGTCCGGCCGGAAGTCGTGGCCCCAGTCGGAGATGCAGTGGGCTTCGTCGACCACCAGCAGGCCGGTGCGCCGGAGCAGTTCCGGCAGCTGGTTTTCCCGGAATGCAGGATTGGTGAGGCGTTCGGGCGAGACGAGGAGGACATCCACCTCATCGGCGGCCAGTTGTTCCCGGACGGTGTCCCACTCCAGCTGGTTGGCGGAGTTGATGGCGACGGCGCGCACACCGGCGCGTGCGGCGGCTGCCACCTGGTCCCGCATCAGCGCAAGCAGCGGCGAGACGATCAGGGTGGGGCCGTGGCCGCGGCGCCGAAGGAGCAGGGATGCCACGAAGTACACGGCTGATTTTCCCCAGCCCGTGCGCTGGACCACCAAGGCCCGCCGCCCGGCGTCGACCAGGGCCTCAATCGCCTCAAACTGTCCGTCGTGGAAGACCGCCTCCGGGTGGCCGACCAGGCCGCGAAGTACCTCAAGGGCTTCGGCATGGGTGCCGGTCCCCGGCACCTCCGGGCGTCCCGGGGCTGCAGCTGCTGTGGCGGTGATCGTGGAAGCGTACTGGTTATCGGCCATTGATTCAGTATCCCAGCACCCTCCGACAGGCTGCACGGTAGGCCTCACGCATGTGGACAAAACGGCCATGTGGAAAAGCGCAAAGCGCGCTGCAATGCCACAGCTGTTACGAAAGTGCCGCCCAATCTCTGCGGGGCGCTACCGCCGCCCACGTAAGATAAAGCCCGTGACTAGCGAACAGACAACGACATTTGATCTCTCGGCATCCTTCAAGGCCTACGACGTCCGTGGGATTGTAGGCGAGTCCATCACCGCCGAAATCGTCGAAGCAGTGGGGGCGGCGTTCGTGGATGTCCTTCAGCTCGAGGGCCAGACGATCGTAGTGGGCGGGGACATGCGCCCCTCCTCGCCGGAGTTCACCAAGGCCTTCGCGAACGGCGCGGCCGCCCGCGGCGCCAGTGTGGAGCTGCTGGACCTGATCTCCACCGATGAACTGTATTTCGCTTGCGGTTTCCTCAACCGCGCCGGCGCCACGTTCACCGCCAGTCACAACCCCGCCGCCTACAACGGCATCAAGATGGCCAAGGCCGGCGCCGTTCCCATCTCCTCCGAAACCGGCCTTAAGGACATCCAGGCCCGCGCGGAGCAGTACCTGAACAGCGGATCAATCCCCGCCGCCGGTACCCGCGGCACCATCAGCGTCCGCGACGTGCTCAAGGACTATTCGGAGTACCTCCGCAAGCTGGTTGACCTCTCCGCGTCACGGCCACTTAAGGTGGTGGTGGATGCGGGCAACGGCATGGCCGGCCTGACCACCCCCGCTGTCCTGGGCGATGCGCTGCTGCCCAAGCTCCCGTTCGACATCGTGCCCCTGTACTTCGAACTGGACGGTTCGTTCCCCAACCACCCCGCCAACCCGCTGGAACCGGAGAACCTCCGCGACCTGCAGGCAGCGGTCATCGAGCACGGCGCTGACATCGGCCTGGCCTTCGACGGCGACGCCGACCGCTGCTTCGTCATCGACGAAAAGGGCCAGCCGGTCTCGCCGTCAGCCATCACCGGGATGGTGGCACGCCGGGAAATTGCCCGGGCCAAGGCCCAGGGTGAGGACAAGCCCACGATCATCCACAACCTGCTCACCTCCCGCGCCGTCGCCGAACTGGTGGAGCACGACGGCGGACGCGCGGTCCGCACGCGCGTGGGCCACTCCTTCATCAAGGCTGTCATGGCTGAGGAAGGTGCCGTGTTTGGCGGTGAGCACTCCGCCCACTTCTACTTCCGCGACTTCTGGAACGCCGACACCGGCATGCTGGCTGCCATGCACGTCCTGGCCGCACTCGGCGAGCAGGCCGGCCCGTTGTCCGATTTGGCCCGCGAATACGAGCCCTACGTCAGCTCCGGCGAAATCAACTCGGAAGTGGATGACAAGCCGGCCGCGGTGGAACGGGTGCGCCAGGCCTTCGCCGGCGAGGACCTTGCAATCGACACCCTCGACGGCAGCACGTTCACCGCCAACGATGGCAGCTACTGGTTCAACCTGCGGCCGTCCAACACCGAACCGTTCCTGCGGCTCAACGCCGAGGCCACGGATCGCGCCACCATGGAGCGCATCCGCGACCGCGTCCTGTCCCTGGTCCGGGCCTAGCACCGGATGGCAGAGCATACCGGGCAGGCAGGAGCCGCGGACGGCGGGCAGCAGGGCTGGCGGGACTCCGTCTCCGAGGCCACGGCAAATGACCTGGAAAACCTCCTGGGCACGGGCGTCAGCGCCGCCCAGGAGCAGCTCCAGCGCAACGGCGGCTTCCTTCCCTTTGCGCTGACCGTCCAGAACGACGGCGAGGTGCGGCTGGTTGCCGTCTCCCCGGCGGATGCCGCGGAGGGCACGGACGCGGACTTCGACGCCGACGCCATGATCCGTGACCTCCATGCCCTCCTGCGGCAGCACCGGGACGACTTCCGCGCAGCGGCAGTGGTCTGCGACATCCTGCTGGTGGAGGAGGACTCGGACGCCATCCATGTGGCGGCGGAACACCGCGACGGGTCCCTCTTCGCTGCCGTGCTGCCCTATTCCGCCAATGCCGCCACCCAGTCCTGGGAATTCGGCGAGCTGGGCGCGGACAGCAGCGAACCCGCCATCTGGGTGGACTAGACCGGACCTGCCGCCATGAAGATCAACGCCTTTGCTGATGTCAGCCTGCGCGCACTGATGGTGCTCGCAGCCATTCCCGACGGCACGCTGCTGACCACCCAGAGCATCGCGGATTCGGTGGGCACGCCCTACAACCACGTCAGCAAGGCCATGGCCAAGCTGCGGAGCATGGGCTTGATCGAGGTGGTGCGCGGCCGCTCCGGAGGTTCACGGCTCAGCCATGCCGGGCGGATTGCCACGGTGGGCCAGATCCTGCGCGAGCTCGACACCCGCTCCGATCCGGCCGAGTGTGTTTCTCCCGCCGGAAACTGCCCCCTCATCAACGAGTGCAGGCTCCGTGGCGCCTTGGCCCGTGCGCGCGAGGCGTTCTACTCGGAACTGGATTCGGTGGTCATTGGCGAACTTCCCCAGGCGCGGCAAATGGCGCCGGTCTTCCAGATGATCGGTCTCCGGCCGGGCCTGTGACAGCCCCTTTCCGGGGGCCGGCTCCCGGTTTGATTTCCCACTTCTACAAGGTGTAGAACTGAGGCAGAAATACTCGTATTTCAAATATGAGTTTTCCTCCGGCCGGACGAAGGCCCCGGCCAATAACCTCAGGAGTACAGATGCTCTCGGACAAGTCCCGCCCCGTCATCGAGGCCACTGGTCGGTTCCCGGATCGGATCCATCACCCCCAAGTTCTATGCCCGCCTCTTCGCCGCGCACCCCGAACTGATGGATGGCCTGTTCAGCCGCTCCAACCAGCGATCCGGTGACCAGCAGCAGGCCCTCGCCGGAAGCATCGCAGCCTTCGCCACCCACCTGGTCAACAACCCCGGCACCCTGCCCGAGACGGTCCTTTCGCGGATCGCCCACCGGCACGCCTCCTTGGGCATCACGGAGCCGCAGTACAAAGTGGTCTACGAGCACCTGTTCGCAGCCATTGCCGAGGACCTTGCCGAAGTCATCACTCCGGAGATCGCCGAAGCCTGGACGGAGGTGTACTGGCTCATGGCGGACGCCCTGATCAAGCTTGAAAAGGGCCTGTACGCAGCACAGGCCAACGGCAAGATGTGGATGCCGTGGCGGGTGGCGGCCAAGAGCCCCGCCGGCACCGGATCCATGACGTTCACCCTGGAGCCCGCCGACGACACCCCGGTGACCGAGGCCCTCCCCGGCCAGTACATCAGCGTCAAGGTGACGCTGCCCGACGGGCTGCGGCAGGTCCGGCAGTACTCCCTTTCCGGAGACGCGGGAACCAGCCGCAGCTTCACCACCAAGCTGGACGACGGCGGCGAGGTCTCCCCCGTGCTGCACAACACCGTCCAGGTGGGCGACATCCTG
>JABFWC010000416.1 GCA_013362385.1 Pseudarthrobacter sp. | reverse complement strand
CGGGGACTTCTGATTTTGGTGGGTTTCCGGGCGCCTAGCGCTGGACGGCTCCGAAGCGTTCCCCGGCCAGGGCAACGGCGCTTTCGCGGGCGGCCGAGGCTTCGTCGGCCGTCAGAGTGCGGTCGGCGGCACGGAACCGCAGCCCGAAGGCCAGGGACTTCTTGCCTTCCTCGATGCCCTTGCCGGCGTAGACGTCGAACAGGGCGACATCCTCGAGCAGTTCCCCCGCACCTTCGCGCAGCGCGGCGAGCACCGCGTCGGCCGGGACGTCAGCCGGTACCACCAGGGCAACGTCCTGGGTGGCCACGGGGAAAGTGGAAATGTGGCGGGCCACGATCACGTCGGGCGCAGCCTCGAACAGGGCGTCGGCATTGATTTCCAGGGCCACGGTGCGGGCAGGCATGTCCGACGCTGCGAGCAGCTTGGGGTGCAGTTCGCCGGCGTAGCCCACCACTTCGCCGGTGCGCAGCGCCAGCTGCGCGGCCCGGCCGGGGTGGAAGGCCTGGTGGCTGCCCTGGCTTACCACGAGGTCGACGCCGAGGACGTCGCCGGCGAGGCGGGCCACGTCCAGGGCGTCGGCCCAGTCCCACGCCCGCGGCGTGTGTCCGGCTGCGGCCGGGGAATCGTGGCCCGTAAGGACGGCGGCGACATGGAAGGGCTGGGCCGGGACGCCGTCGAACAGTGCATCCAGCACCTCATCGGAGGGTTTGGCTCCGAGCGGCGGAATCGAGGCGGTTCCCAGGGTTTCGCCGGGCAGGAAGACCAGTCCGGATTCGAACAGGGCCAGGTCGCGGAAGCCGCGGGAGTGGTTCCGCTTGGCCACCTCGATCAGCCCGGGCAGGATGGAAGTGCGCAGGTACCCCTGCTCCTCGCTGATCGGGTTGGCCAGCTTGACGGCGCTCCGCTTGGCACCCTGTTCGGCAACGCCGAAGGTGTCGTTCGCGGCCTTGGACACGAACGGGTAGGCCAGCACCTCTGTCAGTCCGGCATCGGCCAGGGCCTGGATCAGGCGGCGGCGCTGCTGCTGGACGCGGGTGAGGCCCCGGCCCGGAGGAGCAACCGGCAGCGTGGCGGGGATCTTGTCGTAGCCCACCAGCCGGGCGATCTCCTCGGTCAGGTCTTCCTTGGTCTCCAGGTCGCTGCGCCAGCTCGGCGGCGTCACGGTCCAGCCGTCGTCGCGCTTTTCCACAGCGGCGCCCAGGTCAACCAGGGACGTGGTGATCTGCTCTTCGGTGAAGTCGATGCCGATCCGGGCGGCTGCAAAACCAACCGGCAGGTCAATGGTCAACGTTTCCGGAGCGGTTCCGACGTCCGTTCCCGCTTCGTCGGCAATACCGCCGGCGAGCTCCACGAGCAGGTCCACCACGCGCTGCGCCGCAATTCCGGCAACCTGCCAGTCCACGCCGCGCTCGAAGCGCTTGGACGCCTCCGAGGGCAGCTTGTGGCGGCGCCGGGACCGGCCGATGGACACCTCGTCGAAGTGCGCGGCTTCCACCAGGATGTTCGACGTCGAATCGCCCACCTCGGTGGCGGCGCCGCCCATCACGCCGGCGATGCCGATGGCCCCGGAGTCGTCGGTGATGAGAAGGTCCTCGGCGTCAAGGGTGCGTTCCTTGCCGTCCAGGGTGGTGATCTTCTCCCCTGCCGCGGCGCGGCGCACCACGATATCGCCGGAGAGGGTGTCCAGGTCGTAGCAGTGCGTGGGCTGCCCGAGCTCGAGCATGACGTAGTTGGAGATGTCGACCGGCAGGGAGATGGAGCGGATGCCTGCCAGGCGAAGCCGTGAGGCCATCCACGGCGGGGTGGGCCGGGTGGCGTCCACGCCGCGGACGGTGCGCGCCACGAAGCGGTCGCAGCCGGGCTTGCCGTAGATGGGTGCGTCGTCGTTGAGCTTGACGCCGTAGCCGCCGGAAAGTTCCGCCGGGGCCTGGACCTTGCCGGCCGGATCCGTGAAGGCGGTTCCGGTGGCGTGGGCGTATTCGCGGGCCACGCCACGGATGGAGAAGGCGTAGCCTCGGTCGGGGGTGACGTTGATTTCCGCGGCCTCGTCATACAGGCCCAGCAGCTCCATCGCGTCGGTGCCCACTTCCGGATCCAAGCCGATGCGGGACAGCACCAGGATGCCGTCGTGGTCCTCACCGATGCCCAGTTCGCGGACAGAGGCGATCATGCCGGCGGAGAGGTGCCCATAGGTCTTGCGTGCCGAGATGTGGAAGTCGCCGGGCAGCACGGCGCCCGGAAGCGTGACCACCACCTTGTCGCCTTCAACGAAGTTGTGCGCGCCGCAGACGATGCCCTGCACACCGGAGGGATCGATGCCCTTGCCGGTGAGGGTCTGCTCCTGCCCCTCGGGGACAACGCGGACCTGGCACCAGTTGATGGTCTTGCCGTTGCTCTGCGGTTCCTTGACCAGGCTCAGGACCTGGCCCACCACGATGGGGCCCTGAAGGGTGTCGGTGGGGCGGTGGACCGCTTCCTCCTCGAAGCCGACCTTGACCAGTTCCGCCATGACGTCTTCGGCCGTTGCGCCGGCCGGTACTGCTGCGAACTCCCGCAGCCAGGAAAGTGGGATACGCACTGTTAGATCTCCATCCCGAAGTGCTCGCTGAAACGTACATCGCCTTCGATCATGTCGCGCATGTCCCCCACCTCGTTGCGGAACATGAGGGTGCGCTCGATGCCCATGCCGAAGGCAAAACCTGAATAGACCTCCGGGTCGATGCCGGCGGCGCGCAGGACGTTGGGGTTGACCATGCCGCAGCCGCCCCATTCGATCCAGGCCGGCCCGCCCTTGGCACCGGGGTGGAAGATGTCCAGCTCGGCCGAGGGTTCGGTGAATGGGAAATAGTTGGGGCGCAGCCGGATCTGGGCTTCGTCGCCGAACATTTGGCGGGCGAAGTGCTCCAGCGTTCCGCGAAGGTCCGCCATGGACAGGTTCTTGTCGATGGCCAGGCCCTCGAACTGGTGGAACACCGGAGTGTGGGTGGCATCGAGTTCGTCGGTGCGGAACACCTTGCCCGGGCACAGCACGTAGATCGGCACCTCGCGCTCCAGCATGGAACGGACCTGCACCGGGGACGTGTGGGTGCGCATCAGCAGGTGGGCTTCGGGGGGCTCCACGAAGAAGGTGTCCTGCATTTCGCGCGCCGGGTGGTCCGGCTTGAAGTTGAGGGCATCGAAGTTGAACCACTCCGATTCGACCTCCGGACCCTCGGCGATTTCCCAGCCCATGCCCACGAAGATGTCCGCCACGCGGTCCTGCAGCGTGGACAGCGGGTGGCGGGCCCCGGCGCGGCGGCGGCGCGGCGCGGCGGTGACGTCGACGGTTTCCTCCAGGAGGATCCGGGCGTCGTTTTCGGCCTCCAGGACCGCTGTGCGGTCCGCGAGCGCCTTGTTAACCCGGCCGCGTGCTGCGCCCATCAGCTTCCCGGCGAGCGCCTTCTGCTCCTTGGGGAGCCTGCCGATCTCACGGTTTGCCAGGCTCAGCGGCGACTTTTCACCCGTGTGGGCCAGCCTCACCGCCTTCAGCTCGTCAAGGGTGGCCGCACCATCGATGGCGGTGATGGCCTGTTCTACAGCGGCGTTGATGGCGGCCTCATCCGTGGGGTTCGGGATGGCGGCGCCCGGCAAGGTTTCAGTCATCTACTGTTCTTAGCTACGAGTCGTGGCTGCCGGCGAGCGGGGCTGCCGTGCGCGGTTTCCCGGCGGCGCGTCCGTCACTGGCAGGTCATGGATGAATGGCCTGAACGTCAGTCCATTCAATGACCAGGTCAGGGCTCGCCGGCAGGACCGGCGGCCACTGCCCTCCAGTCTAGTTGAAGGCTCCGGTTAGCATGGCCTCATGACTTTGCGGCAGCGGGCAGGTTCGCTGGCCGGGGCGACGACGGCCCGGCGGCTGAGGCAGGCGGCGAACCTGTTGAACGGGAGCACGGTGGCGGGACTCGCCGTAGCCCTCGCCGCCCGGACCCGGATCAGCCGGGGCCCGAACGGACTGGTGATCGCTGCCGGCTACCGTTGGCGCCTGCCGTTCGCGCACGCCTACACGCTGGGCAACGTGGTGCTGTGCCGCGGCACCGCCGACGACCTCCTGTCCCGCCCCGCACTTCTGGGACACGAGGAAAAACACTGCAGCCAGTACGCGTGGTGCCTGGGACTGCCCTTCATCCCGCTGTACCTGGCGGCGGCCGGCTGGTCCGTCCTGCGCACCGGAAATCCGGGGACCGCAAACTTTTTCGAACGCCGGGCCGACCTGGCCGCGGGCGGCTACCCTCTTCGCACGGGAAGGAAAGCGTGATGGGCATCGGCGCCGACAGGGACCAGGGAATCGGCGGCCAGGGAACAGTGACCGTCACCGGGACAGGCCGGGCCGAGGCGGCGCCCGATGTGATCCTGGTGGCGCTGGGGGTGGAGTGCCGCGCCGAATCAGTGGCGGACGCCTACGCTGCGGCTGCAGCCGGCATGGCCGCCCTGACCTCGGTCCTGCGCAGCAGCGGCGTGGCCGGCGCGGACATCCGCACCGCCAACCTTTCCGTCCGGGCCGACCTCGCCTGGCGCGACGGCGAGGGCCAGCAGCTTGTGGGCTATATTGCCGCCGGGAGCCTGTCGGTGAGGCTGCGCGACCTCAAGGCGGGCCCGGGCCTCCTTTCAGAGGCTGTCCGCGCCGCAGGCGACGCCGCCCGCCTGAACAACCTCCAACTGATGGTTTCGGACGAGTCAGCCGTCCGGGCCCGGGCCCGGGAGGCCGCCTGGCAGGACGCGCTCAGCACCGCCCAGCAGTTTGCGGAGCTGGCATCGGCCACCCTCGGACGGGTGGTGTCGGTAACGGAGCAGCCTGGCGTTCCGGGCCCTGTTCCCCTGGGGGGCATGCAGCGGGCGGCGGCAGTGGAGGCCCTGCCGGTGGAGCCGGGCACGAACCGGGTGGAAGCCGCAGTCACCGTGGTCTGGGAACTGCTGCCCTAGCGACCGCCGGAGCGTGGCGCCCTTGACTTCCATTCGAACATGTTTTCGAATGGAGTCCATGAGATGGGAAGCGCAAGCCCTGGTTCAGGCTCCCGGCAATCCGGAGGGTGCCGGTGCCCTGCTTCCGCTGTCCGGGCTGGTGCGCTCGGTGACCACTCCTGAGTTCGCGGGCATCACCTTCCATGAGGTCACAGCCAAATCAGTGCTCAACAAGGTACCCGCGGGATCCCGGATGCCCTTCGAGTGGACGGTCAATCCCTACCGGGGCTGCAGCCATGCCTGCGTCTACTGCTTCGCGCGCAAGACCCACACCTACCTGGACTTCGACGCCGGACTGGACTTCGACAGCCAGGTGGTGGTCAAGGTCAACGCCGCGGAGGTTCTCCGGAAGGAGCTGGCCAAGCCGTCGTGGACGAGGCAGCAGGTGGCACTCGGCACCAATACCGATCCCTACCAGCGGGCCGAGGGGCGTTACCGGCTGATGCCCGGAATCATCTCGGCCCTGGCCGACTCGGGCACACCCCTGTCCATCCTGACCAAGGGCACCCTGCTGGCGCGGGACATCCCGTTGCTCAAGAGTGCTGCCGCCCAGGTTCCGGTGGGGCTGGGCATTTCCCTTGCCATGACCGACGAAGCGCTGTCAGAGGCCATCGAGCCCGGCACGCCCGGGCCGCGGGCACGGCTGAAGCTGGTCTCGCGGCTGCGCGAGGCCGGCCTTCCCTGCGGCGTCATGGCGATGCCCATCCTGCCGTGGCTTACGGACAGCGATGAGGCGCTGGATGCACTCTTCGGCTCGCTGGCGGCAGCGGGCGCCACCGGCGTCAGCGCGGGCGCCCTCTACCTGAAACCCGGCACCCGGGAGTGGTTCATGCAGTGGATCGCGGCACAGCGCCCGGAGCTCGTGGGGCGCTACCGGCGCCTCTATGGGTCAGGTTCGTACGCCTCCAAGGAGTATCGGACATGGCTGGCGGGCAAGGTCCGCTATTTCAAGGCCCGCCACGGCTTCACGCATACCGCCGGCTTCAGCCACCGCAACCTGGACGATCCCCGGGGCGAGGAGGCCGAGTACCCTGCCGGAGTCATTCCGGCCGGGGTTCCTGGTGAATCTGCCCCTTCTCCCGCGCCCCGGTCCGGAGTGCAGGACTCCCTGTTCTAGCTGGCCCCAACTTCTGTGCTGCCCTGCGGCCCGGTCCTGCCCTGCCTAATCGTGCGCCCGGGGCTCCGGGACCAGTGCCGCGGCTTCGAGCAGCGCCTGGACGATCGGATAGTCGGCCGGGATCCACGGGAGGGCGAGGACCGCTTCGCTGTCCCGCAGGTCCACCCAGCGCAGTTCGTCGTGGTCCTCCAAAGGCAGCGGCTCGCCACGGACGACTTCCGCGAACCAGACCCGCATGCTGGCCCGCTCGTTCAGCGGCCAGCCGGCGTCCGATCCGGACGGCAGCTCCATCCCCAGCCGGACACCGATGCCCAGCTCTTCACCGAGCTCACGGACCAGTGCGGCCTCGGGCTCCTCGCCCGGCTCCACCTTTCCGCCGGGGAACTCCCACAGCCCTGCCAGCTGCTCAGGTGCACTTCGCCTCGCCACCAGGAGGGCGCCCGGATCCGCCAGGTTATCCACAACGGCGCCGCCAACTACCTGTATTAGTCCAGTCACCGCCTCATTCTATGGGCGACAATGGAATGTCCCCGAACACCCCTGCCTCCCCCGGAACAGGCCCTGCCTGACGGGTTATCCGGAGTGACCGACCTTCTGCCCCGCTGCCGTGGCAGCCGCCCCGTTCCCAGTTCAACCCGTTTCCAGTTCAACCCGTTTCCAGTTCAAGCAGTCGAAAAGCAGGCACATGAGCAGCGTCCTTCAGACATCCACGGCAGCCTCCACCAAGTCCAAGGGCACCGGCATGGCCATCTTCGCCCTGGCCATGGGCGGGGTGGGCATCGGCGTTACCGAATTCACCATGATGGGCCTGTTGAAGGAGGTGGAGCAGGGCCTGGCCATCAGCACCCCCGAAGCCGGGCACCTGATTTCCGCCTACGCGCTGGGCGTGGTGGTCGGGGCTCCCCTGCTGGCCGCCGTCGGCGCGAAACTGCCCCGCAAGCGCCTGGCGCTGGCGCTGTTGCTGTTCTTCACGCTTGCCAACCTCAGTTCGTTCGCAGCACCCGATTACGGGACGATGCTCGCGTCGCGCTTCGCAGCCGGTCTTCCCCATGGCGCGTTCTTCGGCGTGGCCGCGGTGATCGCCGCGTCCCTCGTCGCGCCTTCCCGCCGCGGCTGGGCGATCTCCATGGTGATGGCAGGGCTGAGCGTATCCAACGTCGTCGGGGTCCCGTTCGCAACGTGGCTGGGCCAGACCTACGGCTGGCGCCTGCTGTTTGTCCTTGTCGGAGCCATCGGCGTGCTGGCCCTGGTCCTGGTGTGGCGGTTCGTGCCGTTCCGCCAGGCCCATCCCGACGCGAGCATCCGCCGCGAACTCGGGGCACTCAAGCGCCTGCAGGTCTGGCTGGCCCTGCTGGTCGGCATTGTCGGCTTCGGCGGCTTTTTCGCCACCTACACCTACATCGCCCACACCATGACTTCGGTGGCGGGCATCCCTTCGGCACTGATCCCCGTGGTGGTGGCTCTGTACGGGCTGGGCACATCTCCGCCGACGGCCACGACATCGTGCAGCCCGAGC
>JABFWC010000341.1 GCA_013362385.1 Pseudarthrobacter sp. | reverse complement strand
AGGCGTCACCGAAGCTGGCAACGTCAACGCCGGAGAGCTTCAGTTTGGTGGCGGTGTCGAAGCCGGGGAAGGTGGCATCGCCGCCGTGGAGCCGGTCGGCCACAATCTCGGCCATGGTGTTGGCCGGGGCGACCAGGCCCAGGCACATGCCGCCGAAGTTGGCCACTTCGCCGATCGCCCAGATGCCCGGCACCTCGGTGGCGCAGTAGTCGTTGATGACCACGCCGCCGCGGGGGCCCAGGCTGAAAACCTGTTCTTCGCCCTCGGCGGCGCGGAAGAGCTCGTCGCGGGGTTTGACACCGATGGCAACGATGACGATATCGGCCGGGATGATGCGTTCATCGGCCATCAGCACTCCGGTGACCTGGCCGTCGTCGTCCGTCAGAATCTCTGACGGGAAGACGCCGCCGTGCACCTCGAAGCCCTTCGCCTCAATCAGGCGGCCCAGGGCCTGGCCGGCGCCTTCGTCCAGCTGCGTGTTCATCAGCCAGGGAGCCCCGTTGATGACGACGGGGGTGGCGCCGAGCTGCTCGGTGCCCGCTGCCGACTCCAGGCCCAGGAGGCCGCCGCCGATGGTGACCGCGTTGATCTTGCGGCCAAGCTTTTCGGTGAGTTCGCCGATGGCCTTGTTGATGGCCCATACGTCCGCCAGGGTGCGGTAGACGTGGGCATGCTCGGCGCCGGGGATGGGCAGGCGCGCGGCGTCGGAACCGGTGGCCACCACCAGTTCGTCATACCCGTACGCGTTCCCGGCGGCAGTTTCCACCGTCTTGGCCCCTGCGTTGATCTTCACCACGCGCTCGCCGGTCTTCAGTGCCAGTGAACCGTGGTCCCACATTCCTGCGGTCCCCAAGGTGAGGTCCACGCCGGTGTCGGTAAGGGCCTTGGAGAGCGCCACGCGGTCGTAGGGGAGGTGAGCCTCTTCGGTGAGGACCGTGACATGCCAGCCGTCGAGGCCGCGGGCATGCATGGCGTCCGCAAAACGGTGGGCCGCGGGGCCGCCGCCGGCGACGACGATGCGGCGCGGAGTCTCTGTGCTTGAAGTCTGTTCGGTCACTGTGGGCCTTTCGCATGGGCCGCAGACGGTGCTCTGCAGCTTGTGCCTCCAGCCTAGGAAGGGGCAGTTTCGCCTCAGTTTCCCAATTGTTTCGCCAACTTAACTTCTGCATCACGAACGCATTTCGGGCGGCGTTAGGTCTCTTTTACCCCCCGGACACATTCGCCGCACCCTCCCGAAACACCCGGAGCCTAGCGTGGGACACGGCCGCAAAGGCAGCCACTGCCAGGACAACAAGCGGCAACCAGCACAGGAAAACAGGCACAGGAAGGAGCCGGACATGACGGCAACACTGGAACTTGGGGCGCTCGCCGCCGAATCAGACCTCGCCGGACTCGAAACCGGCTGGCACCGTGTTTGCGCCGTGGAGGACCTCGAGCCCGCGTGGGGGGAAGCCGCCCTGGTGGACGGACGCCAGGTGGCCCTCTTCCGCACCGGCCCCGGTGAAGTCTTCGCCGTGGCCCACCGCGACCCTGCCACCGGCGCGCACGTGATGGCCCGCGGAATCCTGGGCTCCAAGGGTGCCCGGCCCACCATCGCCTCGCCCCTGCACAAAGAGGTCTACGATCTCGAGACCGGGGAATGCTTGACCACCCCCGGCCTCCGCCTGGAGGCGTTCCGCACCCGCATCGCCGACGGGTTCGTCGAAGTGGAGCTCTAAACGCTTCCCCGACACAGAAAAGGGGCGCCACCGGCGCCCCTTTCAGCGTTTAAGCGCGATCAGAGCCCGAGCGCTTCGCTGACGTCGCGCAGCACCTCGTCCAGGGCGGCACGGGCGGCCTGGCGCGCAGCGGGCAACTCCGCGGCGGACGCGGCGTGCTCGATGACTTCCAGGTAGCACTTGAGCTTCGGCTCGGTGCCGCTGGGCCGGATGATCACCCGGGTCAGGTTGCGGGTGATGTAGAGGAGTCCGTCGGTGGGCGGCAGCTGGTCGCTGCCTTCAGCGAGGTCGGTGAAGATTTCCACCATCGAGGAGCCGAACGATTCCGGCGGCGAAACCCGCAGGCGGTTCATCATGGCGTCCAGGAGCCCCAGATCGGCAACCCTGATGCTGAGCTGGTCGCTGGCATGCAGGCCGTGCTGGAGGTAGAGCTCGTCCAGGGTGTCGAAGACCGTCCTGCCGTCCGCCTTGGCCGCCGCGGCGAGTTCGGCGATCAGCACAGCGGCCGAGATGCCGTCCTTGTCCTTCACCAGGTCCGGCGCCACGCAGTACCCCAGCGCCTCTTCGTAGCCGTAGACCAGCCCGGGCACACGGGAGATCCATTTGAACCCGGTCAGTGTTTCCGCGTGCGCGAAGCCGGAAGCAGCGGCGATGCGCGCCAGCAGCCGGGAGGACACAATCGAATTGGCGAAGACGCCCTTGCTGTCCGCCTCGGAGCCGGTGGACCCGGCGCCGCCGCCTGCAGTAATCCTGGCGGCGATGTGGGCGCCCAGCAGTGCGCCCACTTCATCGCCCCGGAGCACCCGCCAGGCGCCCGTGTCGGGGTCCTTCGCCGCCACCGCTGCCCTGTCGGCGTCCGGATCGTTGGCAATGACGATGTCGGCGTCAAGTCGCGCGGCGGTCTCCAGGGCAAGATCCAGCGCCCCGGGTTCCTCCGGATTGGGGAAGCTCACGGTGGGGAAATCCGGGTCCGGTTCGGCCTGGTCGGCCACGACGGTGACATCCTTGAAACCTGCCGCGTTCAGCACCTCAAGCGCCGTGCCCCCGCCCACGCCGTGCAGCGGGGTGAGGACGATGCGCAGTTCGCGTGCCGGGAAGAGATCAGCATCGGCCAGTGCCGCCGTCGCCTGCTGGTAGCCGGCAGCCAGCGAGGAGTCCAGGACGGTCCAGCCCTCCGTTGCCAGCGGAATGGATTCCAGCGGTCCCACCGCGCTGATCCGCGCGGCGATTTCCGCGTCGTAGGGTGCCACGATCTGCGCCCCGTCGCCGTCCCTGCCCACGGCGTGCCGGCCCAGGTACACCTTGTACCCGTTGTCCCGGGGCGGGTTGTGGCTGGCGGTGACCATGACTCCGCCGTCGCACTGCAGGGCCCGGACGGCGTAGGCCAGGATGGGGGTGGGCAGCGGTTCGGGAAGGAGGAAGACCTCGATTCCGGCTGCGGTGAAGATGGCGGCGGTCTCGGCTGCGAAAATGTCCGAGTTGTGCCGGGCGTCATAGCCGACGACGGCGCGCGGCCGGGTGCCGGGGGAGGCCTTGGCGACGGCGTCGAGCAGGAAAGCGGAAAGGCCGGCTGCGGCGCGGCGCACCACCACCCGGTTCATCCGGTTCGGGCCGGGCCCAAGCGCGGCACGGAGCCCTGCGGTGCCGAACTGGAGGGGGCCGCGGAAGCTGTCTTCCAGCTCCTGCCGTGCCGCCGGGTCACCCTCGCCGGCGAGCCGGACGAGTTCGAGCAGTGACGCTTCCGTGACGGGGTCAGGGTCTTGGGCGGCCCATTCCCGGGCTTCGTCGAGCAGGCGAACATCGGCTTCGGAAGACGTCATGGGCATAACGCTATCGTCATTACCCGTCCCGCACCTGCAACCCCGGCCCCTGCCGGGGCCTAGAGCCTGGCGATGATGTCCGCGAGCAGCCGGGAAATCCTGGGCCCTGCCGCCTGGCCGGACTCGATGACTTCCTGGTGGCTGAGCGGCTGGGGGCTGATGCCGGCGGCAAGGTTCGTCACCAGCGAAATGCCGAACACCTCCATCCCGGCGTGTCGGCCGGCGATGGCCTCCAGGGCCGTCGACATCCCGATCAGGTCAGCCCCGATCCGCTTGGCGTACTGCACCTCCGCGGGGGTCTCATAGTGCGGGCCCGGGAACTGGGCATACACTCCTTCGTCCAGGGTGGGGTCCACCTCGCGGGCCAGGCCGCGGATCCGGGGGGAGTACAGGTCTGTCAGGTCAACGAAGGTGGCACCCTCCAGCGGAGAGGCCGCGGTGAGGTTGATGTGATCGCGGATCAGCACCGGAGTCCCCGGCGCCCAGGCCTCATTGAGCCCGCCGCAGCCATTGGTGAGGACCAGCGTGCGGCACCCGGCGCCCGCCGCGGCACGGATGCCGTGGGCCACGGCGCGCACGCCCTTGCCCTCGTAGTAGTGTGTCCGGGCACCCAGGACCAGGGCGCGCTTTCCTGACTTGGTCAGCACGGAGCGGATGGTGCCCACATGCCCTTCCACGGCGGGCGGATGGAAGCCGGGGACCTCCCCGGCAGACAGGGTCGCGGTGGTGTCGCCGATGAGGTCGGCGGCCTCTGCCCAGCCCGAGCCGAGCACCAGGGCGGTGTCGTGGCTGTCCACGCCGGTTTCCTCGGCAATGTAGTCGGCGGCGGCACGCGCGGCGGCGAACGGGTCCGTGTTCAGGAAGTCTGTTGTACTCACCAGTAAAAGGTATCCTGCCGGTCCGTGTCGGCCCCGTCACCGGAGGCGCCCGGGGCGCCCCGTTTTCTTGGTGGTCCGGGCGCGGATGGACCAGAATGGGTGATTGTGACTACGCATCCAGATTTCAGCTCACCCCGGATCGCAATCCTTGGAGGTGGCCCTGGCGGATACGAAGCCGCAATGGTGGCCGCCTCGCTCGGGGCGACGGTCACCATCATCGAACGCGCCGGCCTGGGCGGCTCCGCAGTGCTGACCGACGTTGTCCCGTCCAAGACCCTCATCGCCACCGCGGACCTGATGACCCGCGTCGCCGAGGCCGGGGAACTGGGCGTGAAGTTCGACGTCGACGACGGCGACTTTGTGCCCGTGATGCGCGCGGACCTCAAGCACATCAACGACCGCCTCCTCAACCTTGCCCGTAGCCAGTCCCAGGACATCCGCGATGCCCTGGACAAGCAGGGCGTGCGGATCATCGCCGGATCCGGCAGGCTGCTGGATCAACACACCATCGAAGTGATCACCGTGGACGGCACCGAGACGGTGGAGGCCGACACCATCCTGCTGGCGGTGGGCGCCCATCCGCGCGAACTGGAAACCGCCCGCCCGGACGGCGAACGGATCCTGAACTGGGCGCAGATCTACAACCTGGACGAACTCCCCGAGGACCTCATCGTGGTGGGGTCCGGCGTGACCGGCGCCGAATTCGCCTCCGCCTACAACGGCCTCGGATCCAGGGTCACCCTGATCTCCAGCCGCGACCGGGTCCTGCCGGGCTCGGACGTCGATGCCGCCGTCGTCCTCGAGGAAGTCTTTGAACGCCGCGGCGTGCGGGTCCTGTCCCGTTCCCGCGCGCAGACCGTGGAGCGGACCGAAAACGGCGTGCTCGTGACCCTCGGCGACGGCACCCAGGTGACCGGCAGCCACTGCCTGCTGTGCCTCGGCTCCATCCCGAACACGGCGGGCATCGGCCTGGAAGAGGCCGGGGTTGCCGTCAGCGACAGCGGCCACATCAAGGTCGACGGCGTCTCCCGCACCACCGCGCCGAACATCTACGCCGCCGGCGACTGCACCGGGGTCCTGCCGCTGGCATCCGTGGCGGCCATGCAGGGACGCATCGCCGTGGCGCACTTCATGGGCGACGTCGTGACCCCGCTCAAGCTCCACCAGGTGGCGTCGAACATTTTCACGTCGCCGGAGATCGCGAACGTGGGCGTGTCGGAGGCCGAGATCGACGCCGGCAAGTACCAGGGCGACATCATCAAACTGTCGCTGCGCAGCAACGCCCGCGCCAAGATGCGCAACGCAAAGGACGGGTTCGTGAAGATCTTTGCCCGGAAGGGCTCCGGCACGGTGATCGGCGGCGTCGTGGTGGGTCCGAACGCCTCCGAACTGATCTTCCCGATCGCCATCGCTGTAAAGCAGAAGCTGCACGTGGACGACGTCGCCAGCACCTTCACCGTCTACCCCTCGCTGACGGGGTCGATTTCAGAGGCTGCGCGCCGCCTGCACGTGCACATGTAAGACGGGGCGGGCGGAGGGTGCGTTTTGCCGCCCCGGGCCCTTGGACCCTGAGGAAGATGCCGGGGCGCCTTTCCGGTCAGGCAGCCGCCACGGCCTGGAAGTGCCGCTCGATGAGGCCCTTGATGTCCTCGTGGCAGCCGCCGCAGCCTGTGCCTGCACGCGTCGCCGTGGAGACCTCCGCCACCGTGGAGCAGCCCTCCTCCGCCGCCGCCTGGATCGTGGCCCCGCTGACTCCTGCGCACCGGCATACCGTGCCGGCCGGATCGGGTGCAGCGGCTCCTGCCAGCTGGTCCGGCCCGTCGAGGCGCAGGAGCAGGGACCGGTCAGCGGGCAGCTCGGCGCCGCGTTCGAACAGCCCCACCAGTTCGGCGGCGGTGCGTGGCATCCCGACTGCCACCAGGCCCTCCAGGACGCCGCCGCGGGTGGTCATCTTGACGTAGCGGCCGTGCTCCGGGTCGGCCCACTGGGCCACCTGCAGGCGGGGCCGCCCATTGGCCGCCCCGGCGGTGAGGGCCTCCTCGTCCCACGGCTCTGCGCTGTTGTCCCCGGCCACGGCCATGTTCATGCCGCGCGCCTTCAGGACGATCACGCCGGGCGATTCGGCGGGGAGCTTAGGGAGCACCGCGGCATCCTCCGGCAGGCCCGAGGCCAGGAGCGTCAGGTACTCGGCCAGCCACTCGGCCTGCCGCCATCCCGGGCCCACGAGTCCCGAGGGACCCATCGTGTTGCGGCAGGCGGGGCAGCGGGGGTCGGGGCAGCGGACCTCCGCGCAGTCGCCGATGGCGAAGATGTGCGGCTCATGGTGGGCGCGCAGGCGGTGGTCCACCAGGATCCCGGCGCCCGTGGACAGTCCGCAGCCTTCTGCCAGTTCGGTCCGGGGACGGACGCCGCAGGAGATGACCAGCAGGTCGCCGTCGATCGCGGACCCGTCATCGAGCAGCAAAGCCGAGAAACCGCCGTCGGGCGCGTTGTGCTCCACCCCGGTGGAACGTGCGTTGCCGGCCATCCGGACACCGCAGCGGCGCAGCCCCGCGGCCAGGACGGCACCGCCGCCGCGGTCGATGTTGCGGCCCAGCGGGTAAGGCCCGTTGTGCACGACGGTGACGGTGGCACCTTCCTCGGCCGCTGCAAGCGCGGTCTCAAGGCCCAGGACGCCGCCGCCGAGCACCACCACGCGCTTGCCGCCGGCGACCGCCTGGCGCAGTACGCCGGCGTCGCGCAGGTCGCGAAGTGCCGTGACGCCGGCGGGCAGCACGGGGGAGGAGGGGTCCGGGTTGATTCCGGTGAGGTTGGGGATGACGGGGCGCGCTCCCGTGGCGAAGACCAGGCGGTCGTAGTGGACGGGCTCTCCTTCGGTGAGCAGGACCTGCTGGCGGGCCCGGTCCACGCGCCGTACGCGGACGCCCAACCGGACGTCCACGCCTTCAGTAACCAGCGCGGCGGCGTCGGCCAGGGCCAGGGCGTCCGGGGTGGTGCGGCCCACGCCAAGGTCGGCGACGAGGACCCGGTTGTACGCAGCCTCCGGTTCCTCGCCCACCACGGTAAGGCGGACGGTCCCGCCGCGGACTGCTGGCAGGAGCTCGTCCACCAGCCTTGCGGCCACCGGGCCGAATCCCACGATGACAATCTGCTCGGTCATGAGGCCTCCGTCGTTTGAAGCATGCGGGCGGAAACGGGTGCGGCCACGGGCCGGACC
>JABFWC010000307.1 GCA_013362385.1 Pseudarthrobacter sp. | reverse complement strand
GTGCGGCCCGGATCAGCAGGAACGGAGCCTCCAGCCTCAGCGTGATGATGCGGCGGAAGTCGGCGGGGTCGAATTCCTCGATGGGGCTGATGCGCTGGATCCCGGCGTTGTTGACCAGGATGTCGCAGTCCAGGTGCAGGGCGGCCAGTGACTCCACGTCCAGCAGGTCGACAGCCCAGGCGGTGCCGCCCACCTCGTCGGCGAGGGCCGCGGCAGCGGCGGCGTCGACGTCGGCCACTACCACCTTGGCGCCCCGGGCCGCGAGCCCGCGCACGCAGGCCGCGCCGATCCCGCTGGCACCGCCGGTGACCAGTGCCTTGCGTCCGTTCAACGTGTTTTCCAATGCAGTTCTCCTTTGTAGCCCGAATTAGCGGTTGGCGGTAAGCAGCCCTTCGCGGGCGGCGTCTTCCTTGTCCACGTCCTCCAGCGCAATCCCCTTGGTCTCGCGCAGGCTCAGCACCGCAGCGGCGGTGATGGCGCAGGCCACCATCAGGTAGATGGCGGTGGGCACCCAGGAACCGGTGTCCTTGAGCCACTGGGTGGCCAGCAGCGGCGCCAGCGAACCGGCGAAGATCGACGTCACCTGCGAGCCGAGGGATGCGCCGGAGTACCGCATCCGGGTCGGGAACATTTCGGCCATGATGGCGGGTTGCCCGGCGTACATCAGTCCGTGCAGGCAGAGCCCTATGGTCACCGCGAGGACAATGACCACGGCGTTGCGGGTGTCGAACATCGGGAAGGCGAAGAACGGCCAGGCGGCTCCCGCGATGGCGCCGGCGAGGTAGACGGGCTTGCGGCCGACCCGGTCGGCCAGCCGGCCGTACTGCGGAATGACCGCGAAGTGGATGACGTGCGCGATCAGCAGTGCGAGCAGCAGCGACGACGTGTCGTACTTGTGCACGCTCTTGAGGTAGACGATCGCGAAGCTGACCACCAGGTAGTACATGATGTTTTCGGCGAACCGCAGGCCCATCGCCTGGAAGATGCCCTTGGGGTACTTGCGGACCACCTCGAACACGCCGTAGCTGACGGCCTGCTCCTTTTCCACCAGTTCCTTGGCTTCAAGGAAGATGGGCGCCTCGCTGACGTGGGTGCGGATGTAGTAGCCCACGAAGACGATCACGGCGGACAGCCAGAAGGCCACGCGCCAGCCCCAGCCCAGGAAGGCCTCGCTGCTGAGGGTGGTGGACATGATGTACAGCACCAGGGTGGCCAGCAGGTTGCCCACCGGGACGGCGGCCTGCGGCCAGCTGGACCAGAAGGCGCGGGTCTTGTTGGGGCTGTGTTCGGCCACCAGCAGGACCGCGCCGCCCCATTCGCCGCCGAGGGCGAAGCCCTGGATGAACCGCAATGCCACCAGCAGGGCGGGGGCAAGGTAGCCGACGTCGGCGAAGCCCGGAAGGCAGCCCATCAGGAAGGTGGATACACCGATGATGACGATGGTCAGCTGCAGGGTGGGCTTGCGGCCCAGCTTGTCGCCGATCTGGCCGAAGACGATGCCGCCCAGCGGCCTGGCCACAAAGCCCACGGCATAGGTCAGGAAGGCCTGGATGATCCCGTCCAGCTCATTGCCGGTGGACGGGAAGAAGTATTTGCCGAAAACCAGGGTGGCGGCGGTGGCGTAGAGGAAGAACTCGTACCACTCCACCACCGTCCCCACCATCGACGCGGCGACAATCCTCTTCAGTCCCGATCCTTTGGGTGCATGCCCGGCTTCGTGGGCCGGGCGTTGCTCAACGCTCATGTTTCTCCTCAGTGTCCACATTGACACGCGCTGTGATCTCCAGCACACGTACCTCAGATGAGTATTGCCGCACAATTCGCGCTCTTCAATGACCAAAGTGGCAGCTGGTGTGTGCACAATTGCAGATATGAATGCGAATCCGGATGACCTGCTGGTCCTCCTGGCGGTGTCCCGCTCGGCGAGGTTCACGACGGCGGCCCAGGCCCTGGGCTTGAACCACACCACGGTCTCGCGCAGGATCGCCGCCCTTGAGAAGGCACTCGGCGGACGGGTCCTGGCCCGAGCAGCGGGCGGCTGGGAGCTGACCGAGCTGGGCGAACGTGCCGTCCACGCCGCTGAGCAGGTGGAGGCGGTGATGGGCAGCCTGGGGCCATCTGGCCAGGCACCGGATCCCATCACCGGCGTTGTCCGCATGACGGCGACCGACGGATTCAGCGCCTACATCGCCGCGCCGGCGGTGGCACGGCTGCGCCGCAGGCACCCCGGCCTGAGCGTGGAGGTGGTGACCATGACCCGGCGGGCCCTGCAGCAGCGTTCCGGGCTGGACATCGAAGTGGTGGTGGGCGAGCCCCAGGTACACCGGGCCGAGGCCATCCGGCTGGGTGAATACCGGCTGGGGATGTACGCGTCCCGGGAGTACCTTGCCGAGCACGGCACCCCCGACACCGTGGCCGGGCTCAACGACCACCCGCTGGTGTACTTCGTTGATTCCATGCTGCAGGTGGACGACCTCGATGCGCCGCGGCGGCTGGTTCCGGCCATGCGCGACGCCCTGACATCCACCAACGTGTTCGTCCATGTGGAGGCCACCCGGGCCGGTGCCGGGGTGGGGTTCCTGCCGTGCTTCATGGCCGACCTCCACGACGACCTGGTCAGGGTGCTCCCCGACGAGATCGGCGAACTCCTCCCCTACTGGCTTGTCCTCCGCCCGGACTCGCTGCGCCGCCCGGCGGTGGCCGCCGTCGTGCAAGCCCTGCAGGAGCGGATGGCGGAGCACCGCGAGGCGCTCCTGGGCAAGGGCTAAGCCCGTCGATTGCTGAGTAATTGTCCTTTTCGACGCTGAAAACGGCAGTTACTCAGCAATGGATGGGGGTGGCGCGGGGTCGTGGCGGACCGGGGCGCCGGCGGCGAATGCCCGGACCTGGGCGTCGTCCCACAGGTGCGCCGGGACGGCACCGCCCAACAGGCGCCGACGCAGCTGCGGGTCGTCGCCGAAGGGCACGTCACTGCCGGCCATCACCATGTTCCCGTAGCGCCGGCCCTTCAGCATGGCGGGGTCGGCGATGATCACCGTGTGCTCGAACGCGTCCGCAATGGTGGCCGCGTCCTCCCGCGCGTTTTTCAAGTCCGGGGCGTCCCCGGAGTTGACCACGTACAGTCCCCCGGGCGCGAGGACCCGCTTGGCGTGCACAGTGAATTCCGCCGTGGTCAGCGGCCGCGGAGTGTGGGCGCCGGCAAAGACATCCCGGATGATGAAGTCGCGGGTCTGCGCGGTCAGGGTTTCCGTGACCGCCCGGGCCTCCCCCACGCGGATCCGGAGCAACGGCGCCTTGGGCAGGTCGAACCAGCCCCGCACGTACTCCGCCAGCTTCCCGTCCAGTTCCACCACCACCTGCCGCGCGTCCGGGTACGCTGCGGCGAAGTAGCGTGCCATGGAACAGGCACCGCCGCCCAGGTGCAGGCCGCGCAGCTTGTGCGGGGAAGCGTTCGACGGCGGCCAGCGGGACTCCACCAGGGCCGCCATCCAGCGCATGTACTCGAAATCCAGGAACAGCGGGTCGGCGAGGTCGATGTGCGAGCTCATCACGCCGTTGATCTTCAGGAGCCAGCCGGTGCTGTTGTCCTGGTCCGCGATCAGCTCGCAGTCACCGGTATCGATGTAGTAGACACCCTCCACCGGCTGGTTGGGGGCGGCACCGCGGGCCGCGTCCTTCGGGCCCTCCGCCGCCGCTGCTGCCGGGCGCCCCCGGCCTCCTGACTTTCCGCGTTTGCCCATTACCCGTGCCCCGCTTCAGTCATGCTTCAACCCTAATTGACGGGCCACAGGCTGATCGGCCTAGTTGACCGGGCTGGCCGCGCCCTCGCCGTCACGGATCCGCTTCACCACGGCAGTGGTGGACCGCTCCGCGACGTAGTCCAGGATCGCCACCCTGCCGCCGTACTCTTCCACGGCGGACGTCTCGGCCAGCATCTCCGGGGTGTAGTCCCCGCCCTTGGCGTACACGTCGGGCCGGAGCCGCTGGATCAGCGGGGTGGCGGTGGGGGTGTCGAAAACGGTCACGTAGTCCACGCAGCTGAGGGCGGCCACCACGGCGGCGCGGTCTGCCATCGTGTTGATGGGCCTGCCAACTCCTTTGAGCCGGCGCACCGAGTCGTCGCTGTTGAGTGCCACCACCAGGATGTCGCCCAACTGCTTTGCCTGGTTGAGGTAGCGGGTGTGGCCGCTGTGCAGCACGTCGAAGCAGCCGTTGGTCAGCACGATCCGCTGGCCCTGGGCCCGGTGCAGCTCCACCTGGCGCTGGAGTTCGTCCTCGCCCAGGGCGGTGTCCGCGAACGCCTTGAGGTAGCGGCTCAGCTGCGCCGTGCTGCAGACGGAGGTACCGGGCTGGTGGACCACGACGTCGGCCGCCGCCTGCGCCAGGTCGAGGCTGGCCGTCAGGGGCAGGCCTGCGGAACGGGCCAGCGTCAGGGCTGCCACAAAGGTGTCGCCCGCGCCGGACGCCTGTTTCTCGGCGGCCGGGCGTGCCCACGTCCGGTGCCGCACGCCGTCGGGCGTCAGCAGGACCGTGCCGTCACGGTCCAGGGTGACCACGACCGCCCGGGCGCCGGTCCCCTGCAGCAGGGCCACCGACTCGGTCCCCACGGCGTCCACGCGTTCCTGCCCTTCCGGAAGCTTCCGGTCCAGCAGGCGCGCGGTTTCCTGGGCGTTGGGGGTCACCAGGTCCGGCTGCAGGGCCGCCCAGGGGCGCGGATTGTGCGCATCGACCACCACGAGGGGACGCCCGGCCTGGTCCGCGGCCGCGTTCCCGAGGACGTCGGCGAGCGCCGTGCGGACAGGACCGTCCACCACGCCGGTGCCGTAGTCGCACACCAGCACTGCGTCCTGGCGTTCGACGGCGGCACCCACGGATGCGGCGAGCGCAGCGAGGGCGTCGGCCGGGACAGCCCTGGCCGAGTCGTCGAGGCGCAGCATGACCTGGCCGCCGCTGCTGATCCGGATCTTGGTGGTGGTCACCATGTCCGGGTGCGCGAGCAGGTGCCGGACGTCGATGCCTGCCGCTGACAGCTGCCGGCGCAGGTCCTCGCCGGCATCATCGGTGCCGATGATGCCCGCGACGGCTACCTTCGCGCCCAAGGCGGCCAGGTTCATGGCGGTGTTGGCGGCGCCGCCGGGGACCGATTCGCGGGACTGGATGTCCACCACGGGGGCGGGGGCTTCCCGGCAGAGCCGTTCGATGCTGCCGCTCCACCAGCCATCGAGCATGACGTCGCCGATCACCAGGACGGACGGCTGCTCGGCGGCCAGCCTGCCGGGCAGCCATTCGGACAAGGCACTCTGGCTGGAAAGGTCGATGGACTCCGGGGACATGCTCATGGCTGGTCCTGCCGTTCGTTGGGTGCCGGCGGCGCGGCGATGTGCACCACTTTGACCTGGGTGAATTCGTCCAGCAGTTCCGGGCCGTAGCCAAACCCTGCGCCGCTTTCGCCGCGGGGCTGGGCTGCGCCGCCGGGGGCGCCGCCGAAGACCTCATTGACTTTCACGGTTCCCACCGGCAGCGCCGCCACGGCCTGCTGGATGTGGGCAATGTTGCCGCTCAGGACCGTGGCTGCGAGGCCGTACTTGCCGCTGCAGGCCAAGCGCAGGCCGTCGTCGAACGAGTCCACTACCTGCACCGGGGCCACGGGGCCGAAGGTCTCCTCCGTCATGACCTGCATGCCCTCGGTGCAGCCGACCAGGACGGTGGCCGGGTAGAACGAGCCGGGCCCGTCCGGAAGGACGCCGCCCTCCACGGCCCGCGCCCCCTGCTCCAAAGCCCCGGAGACGTGCGCGTGGACTGTTTCCCGCATCCGCCGGTCAACGAGCGGTGCCACGCTGCCGTTGCCGTTGCGGAGGGCTGCCTCGTCCTCAAGCGCCGTAATGAACGCATCGGCTATCCCGCGGTGGACGTAAATGCGTTCCACTGCAGTGCAGATCTGCCCGCTGTTGCTGAAGGCGCCGATGGCCGCCTGTTCCGCAGCCCAGGCGGGGTCGACGTCGCTGTCCACCAGCAGCGGATCGTTGCCTCCGTTTTCGCGGATGACGTGCGCCCCGGTCAATGCCCCGGCCCTGGCGATCCGGGCCCCGGAAGCGCTGGAGCCCACGTGCGCGATCACGTCCACCTCCGCCTGCGACAGCTGCGCTCCGACCTCCGCACCGCCGGAAACCGTCAGGAACACGCCGGCAGGGAAGGCAGGAGCCAGGACTTCGCCCAGCGCCTCGCCCAGGCGCGGACACCGTTCGCTGGGTTTGTGGATGACCGTGTTGCCGGTGGCAAGGGCGGCGCCGATCAGGCCGCAGGCCACGGCCACGGGGTCGTTCCACGGGGTAAGGAGGACGGCAACGCCGCGCGGCTCGGCCAGGGTGTAGTCGGAGGCGAGCCGGTTGCCGCGCAGGCTGTGCCCGCGGTGCACCGGGCCAAGTTCGGCGTACTGCTCCAATGTGGAGACGGCGGCTCCGATGCCGGCGAGCGCCTCGTCCACTGGCCGGCCGGTTTCGCTGGCGTTGAGCCCGGCGAGTTCCTGCGCGGCGGCGTCGAGCGCCTTGGCGGCGGCCCGCAAGGCGGTACCGCGTTCCGCCGGGGCGGTAACCGCCCAGCCGGCCGCCGCGCTGCGGGCCACTTTCACTGCGTGGCCAATCTCCTCGGGGCCTGCCTCGGCCACGGTCCAGAGAACTTCACCGGTGCGCGGGTCCTGGATGGTGATGCCGGAGCCCTCGGCCGTTGCGTTGCCCTTGCTTGTTTCGGTGGCTGTGGTAGGCATGTGTTCCTCCCGCCTTTCGGTGCTGCGTCGGTGCTGAGTGGTTGGTGCGGTCCCGCCGGTGCGCGGGGCCGCAATTGCAGGGACAGGGCCTAGGGCCAGGAGCCCTCTTCCTCGTGGCAGATCAGCATTTCGCGCACCTCGCAGCCGGTGGGCTGGTTCAACGCGAACAGGATGGCCTGCGCCGTGTTTGCGGGATCGTTGAGCCGGGAATCGTCCTGCGGCTTGTATTGCTCCGTACGGTCGTCGAAGAAGCGGGTCTTCATGCCGCCCGGGATCATGGTGGTGACGCCGATTTCCCCGCCGGTCTCTGCGGCCAGGGCATGGCTGAATCCGACCACGCCGAACTTGGAGGCGCAGTAGGCGGTGGCATCGGCCACGGCGCGCTTGCCCAGCGTCGAGGCCACGGTGACCACGCGGCCGTGGGTTTCCTTCAGGTACGGCAGCGCGGCGCGCACCACGGAAACGGTGCCCATCAGGTTGACCCCGATGACCTTTTCCCATTCGGCGGCTTCGACGTCGGCCAGCTTTCCGCACCGGTCGATCCCGGCCGCGGTGACCACGGCGTCCAGTCCGCCCAGGGTTTCGGCGGCTTCCCGGACCGCATGCTCCACTGCGGCACGGTCGGCGACGTCCACTTCGAACGCCTTCACCCCGGAGACGCTGCTGATGTCCCGGTCCAGGACCACCGGGGTCCCGCCCGAGCGCAGGACGGCGTCGACGACGGCGGCCCCCAGTCCGGAGGCCCCTCCGGTGACCAGGACACGGCCGGGCGTGGAGGTGGCAGGTGCAGTTGGTTCTGCGGTCATGGTGTTCCTTTCAATGGGGAAAACAAGTCACAGGGACAACAAGTTTTGGATTAGGCCGGGCTCAGCTGACCTTGGCGAGCGCAT
>JABFWC010000193.1 GCA_013362385.1 Pseudarthrobacter sp. | reverse complement strand
GGAGGCGCCGCAGCAGCGCCGTCAGCGGCGTGTACCTGAGGACATGGCAGACCTCGGCGCTTGCCCCGAAGGTGAGGCTCAGCCGCTCCAGTTCGGCACATCCGGCCCGGTCCACGGCCGCCGGCTTCTCCAGCAGGACGGGGTAGCCCTGCGAGACGGCCGCCGCGAAGGGCCCGGTGTGCCCGCGGTCCGGGGTGGCGATGATGACCCCGTCAGCGGGAAGGCGCGCAGCAAGCATCGCCTCCCAGTCGTCGAAGACGCCCTCCTCCGGCACCCCGAGCTCGGCAGCCAGGCCTTCACGCAGGAAACGGCGCGGCTCGGCAAGTCCCGCCACCACGGCCCGGCCGGTGGCGACCGCCAGGCGCGCATAGGCGGAGCCGCGCGCCCCCGCCCCCGCGACGAGGAGGCGCACCGGAAGCCTGGCGGCGGGCGGCAGGCCACCCACAGGACTAGCCGTTCCCGGGATCGGCAAGCCATTCCAGTGCTACGGCGGCTGTCCAGGACTGGTCCATGCTGCCGAGCGGTTCACCGGTAAAGGGCTCGTAGTATTCCGCGTAATGGCCTTCCATCAGCTGGGCCAGGGAGGCCTCGCGCAGTTGGCCGTACCGCTTCGCGTCTCCGCGCCGCAGCAGGCAGCTGGCCAGGTACCAGTTCATGACGGGCCACACCGGCCCGCGCCAGTACTGCCGCGGCTTCAGCCCTTCGAAGGTGGTGGAGGTGGAGGCGGGAAGCGGGAAGGCAAGCCGCGGGTCCCCGGTCCAGTCCGGGCCCTCGAGGATCTCCAGCTGCCGCGCCAGCAGTTGCTCACTGTGCGTGGAGATCAGCGGCGCAAAGCCCGCCATGGTGGGCAGTCCGATCCATTCCCCGGTGAGCACATCCCGGTCCCTCGCCAGGCCGGTAAGCGGGTCGACCGTGGAGTCCACGCCGTCGCTGAACTCCCGGGCCCACTGCCGCAGCCGGGAGGCCTCGTCCGGCTGGCCGAACTGTTCGGCCAGCACCGCCAGGTCCTCATTGGCCGCGGCGAAGATGGCAGACATGAAGACGTCCTTGACCTGGAATGCCATCACTTCGGGCAGCCGGGCATCGTCGAAACGGACATCGGCCATTTGCTGGACCAGCCAGAGGTACCGGCTGTACTCCTCGTCGCTGGGCCGCTGGCTGGTGTCCGTGACTTTGAGGGTGTCGGTCCGGACGAACGGCTCCATCTTCCCCGGCCGGACCCTGGAGTAGGGGCCGTCGAAGCGGGGCGAGTTGTCCATGCCGGACTCCCAGCCGTGGTAGATCGTGAGCAGGCCCGAGCCGTCGCCGCCGCGGCTGCTGCGCAGCCACGCGTGCCACCGGATCCAGTGGGGCAAGGTCCGCCGCACGAAGCCATCGGCGAGCCGGGCGTCGTCGCCGCCTGCCGCCGTCGCGCGTTCCACGATGCGCCGCAGCATCGTGGCATGGACGGGCGGCTGGCAGATGCCGCTGGACTTCACGCCCTCGGGCGAGGCGCCGCGCGTCCCCCAGCGGTCGACGTCGGGAAAGTAGCCCGGGACGTCGGAGAACACGATGTGCGGAATCATCCCGCTGTCCCACTGTGCGGCCAGGAGGTAGTCGAGCTCCTGCAAAGCCCGTGCCACGCTCATGGTCGACAGGCCTGCGGCGACGAACGCCGCGTCCCAGCTCCACATGTGGGGGTAAAGGTTCGGCGCGGCAGTTACCATCGTGCCGAGGTCGTTGGCCGCCAGCACGTCCCTGGCACGGCGACCCAGCTCCCCGAGGTCCGGGACCGGATAGGCCTCTTCGCGGGCCGGGCTCATGCCGTCAGCCCCAGCTGCGTCTCCATGTCGAAGAAGCGGAGGGCAGCAGGGTCGAACCGCAGCCCCACCTTGTCCCCGGAGGAAACCCGGACAGTCGAAGGGACCTGTACCTTGATGGTCTGCCCGCCGAGGTCCACGGTCAGCAGCGTGGCGTGGCCAAGCGGCTCCACCACCTCAACCGCCGCGTCCAGCGACCCTTCGGAGCCTCGCTCGGCGAGCGCGATGTTCTCGGCGCGGATGCCGACCATTACCGGGGTGCCGCCGGTGCGTGCTGCCGCCCGGGCGAGAAACTCCGGGGCCGCCGTGCCCTGGCCGCCTATTTCCAGGGCGCCCTGCTGGGTGATCCGGCCGTCCAGGAAGTTCATCGGCGGGGAACCGATGAAGCCGCCAACAAACCGGTCCGCCGGTTCTTCGTAGACGGTGATGGGGCTGCCCAGCTGGGCGATCTGGCCCTTCTTCATCACCGCGACCCGGTCCGAGAGGCTCATGGCCTCCACCTGGTCGTGGGTGACGTACAAGGTGGTGGACCCCAGCTGCTGGACGATCTTCTTCAACTCCGCCCGGAAGTCCAGGCGCAGGAGGGCATCGAGGTTGGACAGGGGCTCATCCATGAGCAGCACGTCGGCGTCCATGACGATGGCCCTGGCCACGGCCACGCGTTGCCGCTGGCCGCCCGAGAGCTGCGCCGGGTACCGGTCCAGGTAAGGGCTGAGCTGCAGCAGGTCTGCAGCCCACCGCACCTTCCGTTCAATTTCCTCGCGGTGGACCTTCTTCATCACCAGCCCGAAGGCGATGTTGGTCCGGACCATGCGGTGCGGGAAGACGGCGTAGGACTGGAACACCATGGACAGGTTCCGGTCCTGCGGGGGAAGGTAGGTCACGTCCCTGCCCCCGATGGAGATGCTGCCTTCATCGGGGAAGTCCAGCCCTGCCACCATGCGCAGCAGCGTGGTCTTCCCGCACCCGGAGGGCCCCAGCAGCACCATGAACTCGCCCTCCGCCACGTCCAGGGAGACGTTGTTCGTGGCCAGCTCGGTGCTGCCCGGGTAGGTCTTGTGCAGGCCCTTGATGGAGATGTCAGCCATGGGACAACCTCTCTTGGAAAGCGGTCAGCGGATGGTGGAGCCCCACATGTTGGTGAGGTAGCGGCGCATGAAGAAGATGAAGACGAGCGCGGGAACCACCAGCAGGAAACCGCCGGCGAACCGGTAGGCCAGCGGTGATTCGGCGAGCGAACTGAGCACCTGGGCCGGCAGGGTGCGCTGGTTCAGGGTGAGGATGGAGGCGCCCAGGACCTCGTTCCAGGACATGACGAACGTGAAGATCGACGCAGCGGCGATGCCGGGGACGGCCATGGGCATGACCACCTTGAGGAACGCCTGCACCGGGCTGCAGCCGAAGATTCGCGCAGCCTCCTCGACGTCCCGCGGAACGCCCAGGAACACCGACGCGGTGATCAGGATGGTGGTGGGCAACGCAAGCGCCGTGTGGAGCAGGACGACGGCGAGGACGCTGTCGTACAGTCCGGTCTGCAGGAACAGCTGCGCCAGCGGGACCGACAGCACCACGATCGGCAGTGCCCGGGTGAAGAGCAGGAAGAGCTGGTACGGATCCCGGCCACGGAAGGCGAACCGGGCCACCGCGTAACCGGCGGGAACACCTATGACCAGCGACAGAACGAGGGTGAACACGCCCACCTGGACGGAATTGATCAGGCCGCCCAGGATGCCGGTGGACTGCAGGAACGTCTGCATCGTCTCGGTGGAGAAGTTGTCCGGGATGAAGCTGAGGGGGAACTTCTGCAGTGACTGCCTGCTGGACATGGCGGCCAGGGCGATGAGGTAGATGGGCACGGCCATGAACAGGGTGATCAGGATGCAGGCGGCCTGGAGCAGGATTCGGTTGCGGCGGCGGCGCGCCAGGGGGCGGCGGTCCACTTCCGGTTCGCCGCGCGAGGCCGGCGTGGTGGCCTTCGACGTCGTTGCATGGCTCATCGCGGCGCCTCCGACTGGTCTCGAAGAAGCTTGAGGTAACCCACCGCCGTCACCATGGACACGGCCATGACCACCAGTGCAAGGGCGGATGCGACGTTGGGGTCCTGGAGTCCGGTGTACCAGCGGTAGGTCTCGCCAACCACCAGTGGGAAGTTCTGGCCGGTAAGGGCGAGCGCGACGGCGAAGGTCTGGAAGGCCAGGATGGTGCGCAGGATCAGGGCCGTCTGGAGGCTGGGGCGGAGCAGCGGCAGGGTCACGTGCCAGAGCCGGCTCCAGAAGTTCGCCCCGAAAACCCCGGCAGCTTCCTCGTAGTCCTTGGGGATGGACTGCAGCCCGGCCACGACGATCACGAAGACCAGCGAGGTGGCACGCCAGACTTCTGCGATCAGCACGGCACCGAACATCGACGGGTAGTTGTCGTAGGCAAGCCAGGAAACCGGGTCCAGCCCGAAGGAGGCCAGCAGGGAGTTGAGGTAGCCCCGGTCAGTGAACACTGTCAGCCAAACGAGGCCTGCGGCAAGGTCGCTGACGGCCAGCGGGATGGCCCAGATGTAGAAGTAGGCCGAGGACCCCCGTGGCTTGGCCCGGATGAGCAGGGCCATGGCGAGCGCCAGGACAAACTGGATGGGGATCATCACCACGATCAGGAGCAGCGTGTTGCCCACCGAGGACCAGAAGTAGGGGTCCTGGGCCATCCGGGTGAAGTTCGCGGTGGTCAGCCCCTGCGGGCCGCCGAAAGCCTGCAGGATGCCGCTGACCATCGGCCAGCCGAAGAGGAGCGTCATGAACACGATGGACGGGGCAATCAGCAGCAGCGCCGCGGAGTTCCCTTTCCTCCGCGGCGGCCGGCCCTTCGGACGGGCAGGGGGCAACTGGGGCCTGGCCGCCGCAGGGGCATCCGGGGCGGCCATCACGCGACCTTGCACTGGGCCGCTTTGGGGTCAGGCGGCCAGCAGGGGACATTGAGGGAGTCCATGATCTTCGCAAGTTCGGCCCCCTGGCGGTCCAGGGTGGTTTTGACGTCGGCGTTGTTCAGGCAGATCTCCTGGAAGCAGTTCTTGAACAGCTGGGAGACCTGCGGGTCCTTGTCTCCGAGGCCCACGGGCGGCAGCGCCAGGAGCGCGTCGGAGGCCTCTTCCTGCGCCTTGACGGCCTTCGCCTCCAGTGCGACGCCGCCCGGGAGGTCGCTGCCGATGTCGGCTTTGACCACAGGGAAGAACGCGTTGGACTTCAGCGTCTCGATCTGCGCCTCAGGCTTGGACAGTGCCTTGATGAGCTGGAAGGCCTTGTCCTTCTGGGGGGAGCCCTGCGGGACGGCCATGCCGCCGACAATCAGCAGGTAGCCCTTGCCCTTGGGCCCGGAGGGCGCCGGGACCATCTGCCAGTCGTCGGGCTTGTCCTTGACTGCGGTGATCAGGCGGGCCACATGGTCCCAGGCCACCAGGACTTCGCCGTTGGCCAGCGGTTCCTGCATGAAGTCGTAGTTGGTGGAGGCAGGGTTGGTGTTGGCCCACAGTTCACGCATGTAGGTCCAGGCGTTGACGGCGTCGGCGTTGCGGAAGGT
Source organism: Pseudarthrobacter sp. (assembly GCA_013362385.1). Lineage (GTDB taxonomy): Bacteria > Actinomycetota > Actinomycetes > Actinomycetales > Micrococcaceae > Arthrobacter. The sequence continues at coordinate 2,354 of JABFWC010000193.1, read as the reverse complement.
GGTGACCTGGCCCCCAGTGAAGCTGGGCAGGAGGAATCCCTGGTAGAAGCGGTGGTGCAGGCCCTTCGGCCCGGCGGGAATGCCGAACACGGGCCGGCCGTTGGCCGCCTTGCCAGCCTTGGCCCACTCCAGGTACTGGTCGTAGGTGAGCTTGTTGACGTCCGCTCCTGACGGGAGCCACGCAAGTGCCTTCTTGTTGATGGCCAGCACGTAGGTCGCCTGGATCCAGGGGATATAGCGGGGAACATTGGTGCCGAGCTTGGCCAGTTCCTTCAGGTCGTCCGTATAGCCGGCGGAGGAGAGGTCGTTCATGAGCGAGCTGAGGTCCTCCAGTTGGGAGGCGAAGGGGACGAGGTCGCCATGCAGGCCGCCGGCGATGCCGACCTCCACCTTGCCGGCCGAGAGCTGGGACTTGAGGGTGGTGTTGAAGACGCCCGTATCGACCGGGTTGTAGGCGACGCTGATGTCACCGGCGAACTTCTTCAGCGTTGCCTCGTATTTTTGCCGTTCCTCGACGGGCGAGAACTGGGTGGAGAGGAAACTGACCGAGCCGGCCCCTCCGCTGCCGCTCGTGTTCACGCCGCAGCCTGCCAGCAGGGGCCCGGCCGCGAGGGCTGTCAGGCCTCCCTTCAGCACGGCCCGCCGGGTAACGCCGTTGTAAGCAAGATCGGACATGGTGCCTCCTGCTGTGAAGGGCAGTAATATTTTTGTCTGATGATCGATCATAATTGTGTGATCTGAAACACGTCAATGATCCGGCCGGGCGGAGGCCCGCCCGCAGCCCGGAGGGAGCCGCAGGATGACCGAACCGAGGACCCTCATCGGCGGTTCGGGCCAGCCCCCTGCCGGCCTTGCCACCCGGGCGGGCGACCTTCTCCAGTTGCTCCGCTCGAGCCCTGCCGGATACAGCCGGGCGGACCTCCTGGAGTTCACCGGCATGGCACGGTCCACACTGTATGAGCGGCTGGACGCACTGTTCGCTGCCGGCTTGGTCTACGAATCCACCCCGCTGCGCGCACAGCGCGGCCGGCCGCCGCGTGCCCTGAGGTTCGACGACCGCAACAAGCTGGTGCTGTGCATCGAAATCGGCCACACCCATGCCGGGCTCCACCTGCTCTCGCTCAGCCGGGACATCGTGGCCTCAGCGCGGGTGCCCGTTGACATCGCCGAACCCCAGGAGAAAGTGCTCAACCACGTCATCCACGTGGCCCTTCAGCTTCTGGAGGGCCGGCAGCCGGTGGGCGCCGGCGTCGGGTTGCCGGCCCCGGTGGACCCCCTTCACCGGCTTGGACTGGAGCGGAGCATCCTGGCCCACTGGGATCTGCAGGGCCTGCAGGAAACCCTGGAAGCCAGGCTCGACTGTCCTGTCCTGCTGGAAAACGACGCGCGCTCCATGGCCGTCGGCGAGGTCCGGGACCCCCTCGAATCCCTCGTGGCCGTCAAGGTCAGCACCGGGATAGGCTCCGGGATCATCGTGCGCGGTGCGCTGGTCCGCGGCGCACACGGCGCCGCAGGGGACATCGGACATGTCCGCATCCCGGAAGCCGCCGGCCGGCGCTGCCGCTGCGGCCGGGACGGCTGCCTCGCGGCTGTGGCCTCCGGCCGCGCGCTGCTGGCGGCTCCGCAGTTCGCGGCATACGGTACGCTGCGGCAACTCGTTGACGCCTGCGGCCGCGACACCGCCGTCCGTGCTGCCGTCACGGAAGCGGGACGGCTGCTCGGCCGCGCGCTGGCGGCCACCGTGGGAACCCTCAACCCCGGACGCCTTGCCATTGGCGGCCTCGTGGGAGTGCTGCCGGACTTCCTGGCCGCGTGCCGGCAGCAAATCCTCGACGACGCCTTCGAACCTTCCCTGATGGATCTCGAGATCGTTTCGGCAGACAGCCGGACGTCCACGGCCGTGGGGCTTTGCCGGCTCGTGGAGGAGAGCCTGTACGCGCCGGAGCGGATAGAACAGTTGCTGTCCGACCGGACCGGGTGAGGGTTCCCGCCCGTGCGGAAGGAGCCGCTGGTGAGCTTGGGCACCACCGCTGGCAGCCCGGCGTCGTGCATTGCTACGCTGGGATCCAAGGCTCCGCACTCGAGCCTCCGGACGACGGTTCAGTACCCGGCACGCGACAAGACTGGCCAAAGGAACTCGTCATGCCGTGGATCATCCTTCTTCTTTCCGGGGCGCTGGAAGCCGTCTGGGCTGCAGCGCTGCACCGGGCTTCCCGGGTTTCCGGCCGCCGGCGCTTCGCCCCCGCCGTCCTGTTCCTGGCAGCCGTCGCCGCGAGCACCGGCGGCCTGGCCTTTGCCATGCAAAACATTCCCACCGGGACGGCATACGCGGTGTGGGTGGGCGTCGGCGTGGT
>JABFWC010000283.1 GCA_013362385.1 Pseudarthrobacter sp. | reverse complement strand
GTGACAACTCGGGCCCCTCGTCCTATCCAGGCCAAGGCGAGCTGTACGCCGCCAGTACTGCCCGCCGTCGTGCTTCCGGCCGGAAGCCGCGCTGGGTCAAAGTCCTCACTGCCGCCGTGGCCGTGATGTTCCTGGGTGTGCTGGCGTTCGGCGGCTACTGGGTGTGGCGACTGCAGTCGAACCTCAGCACGTCGGAGCTGACGGCGGGCGGCCAGCGCACCGAGGGCACGGCCAACGACAGCACGGACCGGCTGCAGATCCTGGTCCTCGGCTCCGATACCAGGAGCGGGAACAACAGCAAGTACGGCAGCGCGGAGGATTCGTCCGGGTACGGGCAGTCGGACGTGATGATGCTCCTGGACATCTCGGCGGACAACAAGCACGTCAACGTCATCAGCTTCCCCCGCGACCTGCTGGTGGACGTCCCGGCGTGCACCGATTCGAAGACGGGCGAGAAGTACCAGGCCCGGCAGGACGTCATGATCAACAGCGCCATGGCCCAGGCCGGGATCGGCTGCGCCGTCGACACCGTCAACAAACTCACCGGCCTGGAGGTGGACCACTTCATGATGGCGGACTTCAACGCCGTCAAGGAGCTCTCCAACGCGGTGGGCGGGGTGGAGGTCTGCGTAAGCGACGCCGTCAACGACCCCGATTCCGGGCTGCACCTGCCCGCCGGCACCTCCCAGGTTCAGGGCGAGCAGGCGCTGGCATTCCTGCGCACCCGGCATGCCTTCGCCAACGGCGGGGACCTGGGCCGGATCAAGGCGCAGCAGGGATTCCTGGCCTCGCTTACCCGCAAGCTGAAGTCCGAGGGGACCCTGGCGAACCCGCAGAAGACGCTCTCCATTGCCGATACGGTCACCAAGAACCTGACCGTGGACTCCGGGCTGTCCTCGGTCCCGTCACTGCTCACCATCGCCAACCGGCTGAAGAACATCGACCCCGCCAGCGTCAACTTCATCACTGCGCCGACAGTCCCGGCACCGGAGGACCCCAACCGGCTGGCGCTCGATGAACCGGCTGCGTCCAACTTCTTCGCGCAGCTGCGCAACAACCCGGACCTGAGCCAGCCCGCCGCCACCGCCCCGCAGGCGCCCGCAGCGCCCACGACGCCGGCGGCACCGGCTTATGACAAGTCCCTGCAGCCGGTCTCCATCGCCAACGGCACCGGCGTGACCGGGCGCAGCACGGCGATCGCCGGGATCCTCTCCGACGCCGGCTTCACCAAGCTGACCAAGTTGCAGGGCCAGGTGCAGCAGCAGACCATGGTCTATTACGGCGCCGGGTTCGAGGACGTGGCCGCGGACGTAGCTGCACTGTTCGGGCTGCCGGCCAGCAGCATCACGAAGGTGGGGAATGTCCAGGGCGTGCAGCTGTACGCCGGCACGGACTTTGCCACCGGAACCAAACCCGCCGCGCCGCCGTCGTCCGCTGACTCCTCAGGAAGCGTCGTGGCGCAGACCGGCAGCGATCAGACCTGCGAGTCCACGAACCCCGCGGGGTACTAACGCTCGGGGTCTCCTAGGGCCCGGCGCCTCCTAGGGCTCGGCGCCGCCGGTCAGCTGATCACCCGCCGGCACAGGGCCTGCGGGGTGGCGCTGAGGTTGGCGAACATGGTTCCCGGGCGGATGGCCACCACCTCCCAGCCGGCCTTGGCCAGTTTCTTCAGCTCCTTGGCCTGCTGCCGGGGGCGGTTATCCACGGGGATGGTGACGTACTCATACTCTGGGTTGCTGTCCATGGCGGACCTTCTTTCAGCGGCCCCGTTGCGGCGGGGAGGGTTTCGTTGGGTGGGCCGGCGGCGTGGCAGCAGCCGGTTCTCCCGGGGTGGATCCGGAGCGGCCCGGCGCGTTCTGTGCGGGTGCCGGCAGGTCCGGAGTGGTGGCTGGTGACTGGTTGGAGCCGGCGTTGCGCGCGGGAGCCGGCGTTGTCCGGCCGGAATGGCCGTGGGCGACGGCTTCGACCACCGTGGTGATGGTCTGCTGTGCTGTTTCACG
>JABFWC010000113.1 GCA_013362385.1 Pseudarthrobacter sp. | reverse complement strand
GCTGCCTCGAAGACCTTGGTGTTGGCCATAAGGACATAGGCGTTCCGGCCGGTGCTGAGGCCGTACTGGGCGCCGTCGTACTGCCCGGAGGCAAGTGCCTCCTTGTCCAGCTTGGAGGTATCGATGCCGCCCTGTTTGGACAGGTCCATCAGGGCACCGCGCCCGCCGTATTCGGCAATGTACTTCTGGTCCATCTGAATGACGTCCGGGGCGTCATTCGCCGCGGTCTTGGTGGCGAGTTTGTCCCAGTAGCTGGACCATTCGCCGGGCTCCGCCTTGATTTTGATGTTCGGGTGGGATGCCTCGAATGCCGCAATCACTTTCCCGGTCTGGGCGTTGAGGTATTCGTTGCCCCACCAGGCAAAGCGCAGGGTGACCGGTCCGTTGTCGCCCGAGCCGCCTGTTGCGCCGCAGCCCGTGGCCAGGAGCGAGAAGGCCAGTGCTGCGGCCCCGAGCTGAAATGTGCGCCGGCTAACGACTGGAATCGTCATTGATGGATCCTTCCGGAGATGGGTTCAGCGTCCTCGAGGCGGGCCATGGCCAGCCGTGAGAAAACGCTTTCTGACTTGTGCAGCGATTGTTTCGTGAACCCTGCCGCGACGTCAAGAGTTTTCGGTAAACGTTTTCCCATCGGAGTCGGCGAGGTGTCCGCGGTCCCGGGGCCCGTGCAGCCCGGTGCGGCCTTCCATTGTCGCCGCAGTCTGGCAGGATGGACCGGTGACGATTACTGCAGCGGCTGACGGTTCGGCCTTGGGCAATCCCGGTCCTGCCGGCTGGGCCTGGTACGTGAATGATGATTGCTGGCGGGCCGGGGGGTGGCCGCACGGAACCAACAACCAGGGGGAGTTGATGGCCGTCCTGGACCTCCTGCGTGCCACCGCGCACCTGCCCGGCGAGGACCTCCGGATCCTCTGCGACAGCCAGTACGTGATCAACTCCATCACCAAATGGATGCCAGGCTGGAAGCGCAAGGGCTGGCGCAAGGCCGACGGCAAGCCGGTCCTCAATGTGGAACTGCTGAAGGAACTTGACCGGGAGCTGGCCGGCCGGATTTACACCTTTGAATGGGTCAAGGGCCATGCCGGCCATGACCTCAACGAGGCCGCGGATGAGCGTGCCAGGGCCGCTGCCACCGCATACCAGCAGGGCGTTGCTGCCCGCTCCGGCCCAGGGTTCCCCGGCGCACACCACGCTCCTCCCGCCGCAGCCGCAGCCGGGCAGGCGGCCCGCTCCGGCATTGGACTACCGCCGGCCGAAACCAGTGCGCCGCGGGCTGTTCCGGAACCCGTCTCCGCCTTCGATGAACTGGACCTTTTCAGCGAGCTCGGTGACGAACAACTTGAGGTCGCGGAAGCCACCCGGCAGGCAAGCGCGGTCCCGCCCGAAGCCCTGGTGGAAGAACTGGAGCGCGAGCTCCTTGGCCCGTTGGTGCGCGGGGACATGGGCCGGACCGCTGTCCTGCTGCACCCGGATTTCACGGAAATCGGCAGCTCGGGGCGGATGTGGACGCGGGACGCGATGATGATGGCGCTGGAAGAGGACCCCGGGGAACGGACGGAGATCGAGATCCTGGGCGCTGACCGTGTGGCCACCGACGCGGTCCTGCTCACCTACCGCAGCTTCGCCCGGGCCGGCACCACCCTCAGGAGCTCTTTGTGGGTGCTGGACGGCGGCCGGTGGCGCCTGCGGTTCCACCAGGGAACACCCGAGGCCTAGCCCGGCATCAGCTGAAGCGCTGCGTGTTGCCCTGCTCGGCCTGGGCGTACGTGGCCGCCGCAGATACCAGTGCTGCGTTGATGGACGCCAGGGACGCCTCCACCCGGCCCTGCGTCATGGTCCACTCGCTGATGAGTGCCTGGAAATTGGTGGCGGCAGATCCCCGCCAGGAACCCTGCAACTCATCCAGGCCGTACTTCATGGCCTGCACGTCGGCGCTGATCCGGTCCACTGGTGCCTGGACGCTGGCGGACTTGAGCTGCAGCAGTTCGGTGTCGACGGAAATGATGC
>JABFWC010000152.1 GCA_013362385.1 Pseudarthrobacter sp. | reverse complement strand
GTTGCCCCTCACATGGTGGAGACACACTGGCTCCATGGTGACACCATGAAGCGCAGGGCCTGATGCGCGTCAGCGAGGCGCGTGAGATCGCGCCCGGCGTGTTCCTCCTTACAGCCGGTACAGGCCCCATGGCTTCTAATCTGTACCTGGTGAAGTCCGGTGCCGCCTGGATGCTGGTGGACGCCGGATGGGCCGGCAGTGCGCAACCGGTACGCGCGGCAGTGGAGCGTTTGCTCGGGCCCGGCGCCACACCCGTACTGATCGCGCTGACGCACATCCATCCCGGCCACTCCGGCGGTGCAGGCGCCCTGTCCCGATTGTGGCAACTGCCGGTGTACGTCCACCCGGCGGAGCTGCCGATGGCCGCCGGAAAGTACGTTCCTGAGTTTTCCATGCCGCTGGACCGGTGGATCATTGCTCCCCTGATGCGCTTGGTGTCCGCGCGCAGGCGTCGCGGGATTGAGGCTGGCGGTGACATCTCCGATGTCGTCCGGCCCCTGGGCCCCCGCGGCGAACTGCCGGGAGTTCCGGGCTGGGTCGCCGTCTCCGCCCCGGGGCACACGCCCGGGCACGTCGCCTACTGGCGTTCCGGCGACCGCGTGCTGATCACCGGGGACGCGGTGGTCACGGTCAACCTGAACTCCCTCCAGGGAATCCTGCTGGGCAGGCCAGACCTCGCGGGTCCGCCACGCTACACCACCTGGAACTGGAGGACCGCGATGGAGTCGATCGCGGTGCTCGCCGGCCTCGGCCCTGCCCTGCTCGCGCCGGGCCATGGGCAACCGCTGGGCATAGCCGTCGTACCCCGCCTGAGAGGGCTGGCGGCCAGGAGGCAAGGGCTGCGGAGGAGATCGGGTCAACGGGCCGGAGCGCCGAAAGCGGTCTGGGAAAGGCTCCGGCGTCGCCTGCCGAAGAGGGGCCTGCAGCAGTAGCAGCAGGCCAGGTCAGGCGGGCGCAGCAGCCCATTGTCCATGTCGAAGCACCCCGGCCAGGTTCAGGTCCGGGTCAAGGACCACGACGTCGGCCTGCATTCCTGCCCGCAGGTCACCCACCCGCTCCGAAAGTCCCAGGACGGATCCCGGGACGGCTGACGCGGAAGTGACTGCATCCCGAAGGGGGACGCCGGCGGCAACGGTGGCACGGACAACGTCCAGCAAGGTCGCAGTGCCTCCGGCGATGGCGCCGGTGCCGTCCACCCGGGCGGTCCCTCGGTCCACCGTCACCGCGAGCGATCCCAGCCGGTACTGGCCGTCGTCCAGGCCCGTCGCGGCCATCGAGTCCGTGACGAGGGCGATGTTCTCCGGCCCTACGAGGTCGAACACGAGCTTCACGGTCTCGGGTGCCAGATGGACGCCGTCGCCTATCAGTTCCACTACTGCCGTTCCTGCCCGCGCTGCAGCAAGGCTGGCCGAGACCGGCCCGGGGGACCGGTGGTGCAGTGGAGGCATGGCATTGAACAGGTGGGTGACCGTGGGCCGGCGCCGGCCCGTGGCATTCCCGGTCGTCCGTAGGCCCGCGGCCGCCTGGGCAAGGAAGTCCGCCGCCGTCGCATGGTCCGCTGCCGTGTGCCCCAGCGACGGAACGACGCCGCGGGAAGCGAGTACCTCCATAAGTTCGACAGCGCCCGGAAGTTCGGCCGCCACCGTCATGGATGCCAGGGAAGATCCTGCCGCATCGAGAAGCCCGGCTATCAGCTCCATGTCCGGTTCCAGAAGAAGCGCGGGATCGTGGGCGCCGCACTGCTGTGCCGAGAGGAACGGTCCCTCCAGATGGGACCCGGCAACCAGCCCGTCGCCTGCGAGCTCCTTCAAGATTGCAAGGTTCTTCATCAGGTCCCCGGGTTTTCCCGTGACCAGGCTCGCCAGCAGGGTGGTGGTGCCGCGGCTGTGCAAATAACGCGCCGCGCGCCCCGCCCCGTCCAGGGAGCCGTCCGAGAAGTCCGAGCCGTACGCGCCATGACAGTGCAGGTCCACCAGTCCGGGCACAAGGATGCGTCCGGCGGATGCGGCTTCAGGAAGTA
>JABFWC010000270.1 GCA_013362385.1 Pseudarthrobacter sp. | reverse complement strand
GTCGGCCTCCTGCTGGCCATCGACCCCATCCTGGACATGGGCCGCACCGCGGTCAACGTCGCGGGCCAGGCGCTGGTCCCCACCATCGTGGCCAAGCGCCAGGGCATCCTGGACGAGTCGCTCTACAACGCGCCGCGCAACGGCACCCCCTTCGTTGAGGAGGACACGGACAGCTCCGTCACGGACGGAAACAGTACAGACACTGCCTCGCGTGAACTGCAGGATGCAAAGGCCTGACCACAGGGCCTAACCGCCGGGTGCTAGGGGAAGTCCCCGGGAATCTGACCAGGTCAGGTTCCCGGGGACTTCTTTTTGCGTCCGTTTACCGTTGTTCGTTGCTCAGCATTCCCTTACCAGCGCCCGCCGCCTCCGATCACGCCGTTCTGCACGGCCTTCGTGACGGCGTCAGCCTCAGCCTGGGTCAGCTTCCCGTCCGCCACCGCCTTGTCCAGCCGGGTCTTGAGTGCGGCAGCATGCTCCGCCTGTTCTTCACCGCGCAGTTCCTGCAGCGCTGCTGTCACCTTCGATTCGTCGATGCCGAGCGAAGCGGCCAACGATTTGGCCAGCGCGGCCTGGCGTTCAGCCGGATCAGGCTTCTGCCCCTCCGCCGGCGGAGTGGAGGGGCTGTTCGCCTCACGGAAAGCCTTCAGGGCCTCCGTGACCTTGGCCTCGTCGACGCCAAGCTTCGCCGCCAGCTCGGAAGCCTCCTCAAGCCCATGGCCGCTCCGGCCGCCGTGCCTGCCCATGCGGTCAGGGGCGCCGGCACCTCCGTCCGCCGAGGCACCGGCGCTTGCGCTGGGTGTCGGTGTGGGCGTCGTGGTGGCGGAGGCCATTCCAGCTACCCCGATTCCGGCCGCGAGGGCCAGTGCTGCTGCCGACAGGCCCAGGGTCATCTTCTTATTGCGTTCCATCAAATCTGTCTCCTTCACGGACCGTCGAATAACGACTTGTGACTCGCCTCTGACGAGACACCTCCAGCATCCGCCGCCGATGTTCAGGGATGCTGTCGGGAACCTTTCATTCTCCTGTGAATTTAAGTTGCCCTCAGTGCAAAGTTGCACGTAGTGTAATCCCGTGACGTCTTCGACTCCCCCCGCCGACCCAGGTGCCCCGCCGTCGCGCCGTGAGCTCAACAAAGCGGCCACCCGGCAGGCCATTACTGACGCCGCCCTGGGACTACTGCGCGCTAAGGGCCCCGGCAACTTCACCGTGGAGGACATCGCGGACGCGGCAGGAATTTCGCGCCGCACGTTCTTCAACTACTTCAGCAGCACGGACGCCGCCCTCGCCTCCATCGTGCACGGGTTCCTGGACACTGCCATCCAGCAGCTGCGCCTCCGGCCCGCGGACGAACCACTGCTGGTTTCGGCCCAGGCTGCCCTGACGGCCCTCGCAGACCCGGAGGCCGTGGCTCCCCTGGCCGAACTGTTCACGCTGACCCAGCAAAGCCCGCTCATGCAGCACAGCGAGCTTGAGGCCTGGGACCACTGCAGGGCCCAGGTTTTCGACGTTGCCCGGGAGCGGCTGGGGGGCAGCCACGGCCAACAGGAGGATCTCTACGTCCATGCCCTTTCCGGCTCCATCATCGCCTGCGGCAAGGCCGCCATGGAGGTCTGGTTCAACCGCCGCGGCCCCGACCTGACGCCGGCATCGCTCTCAGAGCTCCGGCAGTTGCTCATCGATTCCATGGCCCTGCTGGGCACCGGCTTCACCACCCCTGCATCGCTTTCCACTTCCCGTTCCTCCTGACCAGATCGGCTCTGCGCATGGCACTCCTCCTCTACCGCCTCGGCAAGTTTTCCTACCGCCACCGCTGGCTGGTCGTCTCCCTGTGGCTCGCCGTCCTGGTGGCCGTGGGCGGTTCGGCCGCAGCCTTCCATGGCACCCTGTCCAACAACTTCCAGATCCCGGGGACCGAAACCCAGCGGATGGCGGACAAACTCAAACAGGAACTGCCCTCCGCATCGGGCGGCAGCGCCACGATCGTCTTCGAAGCCCCGGGCGGCGGCTTCACGGACCAGAGCCGGGCCGCGGTAACGGATGCCTTGAAGAAGCTGCAGACCCTCCCCGAAGTCCGCGGCACAATTGACCCCTTCACCACGCAGGCCCAGGTGGACCAGGCGGCCAAGGCCATCACCGACGGTGAGCAGCAGCTTGCCGCCGGCCAGGCACAGCTGGACGCCGCACGGGCACAGCTGGAAGCAGGAAAGTTGCAGCTGGCCGCGGCTGAGCAGCAGCTCACCGCCTCCGGTGCGCCGGCAGCATTCGTCGAAGCGCAACTGGGCCAGCAGAAAGCGTCGCTGGCGGCGGGCCAGGCCAAGCTCGACGCCGGCACCTCGGAACTGGAAGCCAACAAGGCGAAGCTGGAACTTGGCAAGCGCCAGGCCCAGGCCGCCTCCGCCCTCCGCTTCGTTTCCGAAGACAACCAGGCCGCCGTCGCACAGGTGCAGTTCAAGACGTCCATTAACGGCTTGGGCCCGGTGGTCCGGAAGCAGGTGCAGGACATCGCCCACGAGACGTCCGCCGCGGGCGTCACCGCACTGGCCAGCAAGGAAATCACCGAGGATATCTCGGCCCTGTTCGGCACGGCGGAAATCGTCGGCATTGCCGTGGCTGCCCTGGTCCTGATCCTCATGCTGGGTACGCTGATCGCCGCAGGCCTTCCCCTGCTGATGGCCATCATCGGCGTGGGCGTCGGCGTCGGCATCACGTTCGCCCTCTCCGGCCTGTTCGACATGAGCTCCATCTCGCCCATGCTGGCCCTCATGCTCGGGCTCGCCGTCGGCATCGACTACTCCCTGTTCATCGTCAACCGGCACCGGACCCAGCTCCTGGCGGGCATGGACCCCGAGGAATCCGTGGCCCGGGCGAACGGCACGTCCGGCAACGCGGTGGTCTTCGCCGGGCTTACGGTGATTATTGCCCTGGCTGCACTGGTGGTTCCGGGGCTTCCGTTCCTGACCGTCATGGGCCTTGCCGCCGCGGGCACCGTAGCCGTGGCCGTGCTCGTTGCCATCACCCTGACCCCGGCCATGCTGTCCCTGATCGGCCGCCGCATCGTCTCCAGGCGGGCCTGGGCAAAGGCTGAAGCGCACAATGCCGAACCCGGCCACGAAGCGGCAGATGACGCCCAGGACCGCCAGCGCAGCACCCGCGGCTGGGGCGGCCTGGTCACCCGGCACCCGTGGCTGGCGCTGATCGCCGGTGTCCTCCTCCTCGGCACCCTGGCCCTTCCCGCCACCCGGCTGCAGCTGGCCCTGCCCGACGGCGGGTCCGAACCGGTGGAGTCCGAGGCTTACCGCGCCTACGACCTGACCGCCCGCAGCTTCGGCGAAGGCGTGACGGGCCCCATCGTGGCCGTCGGCGAATTCCCCGCCAACCTGGACGCAGCCCAGGCGCAGAAACTGCAGTACGACATTGCAGACAAGCTCCGCGGCGTCGACAACGTCGTGGCCGCCGTGCCGGTGGCGCTCAGCGAGGACCGCCGCACCGCCGTGTTCCAGGTCATCCCCAAGGAGGGCCCGGCCAGTGCCAGCACCGTCAAGGTTGTATCCGAGCTGCGCGGCCTGAACGGCGAAATCAAGGCCGACCACGACGTCACCATGGGCCTGACGGGGCAGACCGCCGGCAACGTGGACGTCTCCACCAAGCTCGGCGACGCCCTGCCGCCGTACCTGGCGATCGTCGTCGGACTTTCCCTGATCCTGCTGCTGCTGGTGTTCCGCTCCATCGTGGTACCGCTGCTGGCCACGGGCGGGTTCCTGCTGTCCCTGTCCGCGGCCTTCGGTGCCGTGGTGGCCGTGTACCAGTGGGGCTGGCTGGGGAACGTCTTCGACGTTGCCAACCCGGGTGCGGTGCTGAGCTTCCTGCCCATCATCCTGATCGGGGTGCTGTTCGGCCTGGCCATGGACTACCAGGTGTTCATCGCCTCCGGCATGCGCGAGGCCTACATGCACGGTTCATCCGCCAAGGAAGCAGTGCGGGTGGGCTTCCGGCACGCCGCCGCGGTGGTGACTGCAGCGGCGATCATCATGGTCAGCGTGTTCTCCGGCTTCATCTTCAGCCACCTCACCATGGTCCGTCCGCTGGGCTTCGCCATGGCCTTCGGTGTGCTGTTCGACGCCTTCGTGGTCCGCATGACCATCGTCCCGGCGGTCATGTACCTGCTGGGCGGCAAGTCCTGGTGGCTGCCGCGCTGGCTCGACCGCATCCTGCCGGACGTGGACGTGGAAGGCGCCAAGCTCAACCGCGGCCAGGCCGCCCCCACGTCCGGCGAGCTGGTCCACTAGGCTGAATCCGTGGTCCGCCTGATTCTCGCTTCCCAGTCCCCCGCCCGTACCAAGCTCCTGGCCGAGGCCGGCATCCGGCATACCGTGCTGGTTTCCGACGTCGACGAGGCCGCCGTCCAGGCCCACTACGGGGTCACCGACCCGCACGACACCGCGCTGCTGCTGGCCCGGGCCAAGGCCGAGGCCGTGGCTGCGCTGCCGGAGGCCGAAGGGTCCCTGGTGCTGGGCTGCGATTCGGTGTTCGAGTTCGACGGCGAGGCGCACGGCAAGCCCTACACGCCCGACGTCGCCCGCGAACGGATGCTGCGGATGAGCGGCAACGCCGGGGTGCTCCATACCGGGCACTGGCTGGTGGACTGCCGGGACACGGAGGCCGACGGCGGCGGGGACGCCGCGGGATCGGGCGCCACGCTGGGGGCGGTCGCCTCCGCCGAGGTCTTCTTCCAGGAAATGGACGGCACCGAGATCGACGCCTACATCGCCACCGGCGAGCCGCTGCACTGTGCCGGCTCCTTCACCATCGACGGGCTGGGCGGGGCCTTCATCCGGAAGGTGGACGGCGACCCGCACGCCGTCGTGGGCCTGTCCGTCTCCACGCTGCGGGGCCTGCTGGCCGCCGCGAACGTGCGCATCACGGACCTCTGGCCGCCTCGCTAAAGGCGCCCTTTTTCGCGACCGCTTGTAGCATCCCTACAAAAGAGGCCCGGTTTACACGCGGATCCCGCAAGTAACGTCGGCGGAACCTCCAAAAGCGCGCTAGGCTCCCTGAAGGAAAGAAGGAGACGCCTTGTCAGCAAATTTGGAGCAGTCCGCAGGTCCCACGCAGTCGACCCTCACCAAGGTGCTGATCGCGAACCGCGGCGAAATCGCCGTCCGCATCATCCGCGCCGCACGTGACGAGGGCATTGCCTCCGTGGCTGTCTACGCAGACCCGGACCGCGACGCACTGCACGTCCGCCTGGCTGACGAGGCCTACGCCCTGGGCGGCACCACCGCCGCCGAGTCCTACCTGGTGATGGACAAGATCATCGACGCCGCCCGCCAGTCCGGCGCGGACGCCATCCACCCCGGTTACGGCTTCCTCGCCGAGAACGCCCAGTTCGCCGCCCGCGTGATCGAGGCCGGCATCACCTGGATCGGTCCCTCCCCCGAAGCAATCTCGGCCCTGGGCGACAAGGTCCAGGCCCGCCACATCGCCGAAAAGGTGGGCGCCCCCCTGGTCCCCGGCACCGCCGACCCCGTCGAGTCCGCCGATGAGGTCCTGGACTTCGTGGACCGGCACGGACTGCCCGTCGCCATCAAGGCGGCCTTCGGCGGCGGCGGCCGCGGCATCAAGGTGGCCCGCACCCGGGAGGAAATCCCCGAACTCTACGAATCCGCCGTCCGTGAAGCCACGGCAGCCTTTGGCCGCGGCGAATGCTTCATCGAGCGTTTCCTGGACGCCCCGCGCCACGTCGAGACACAGTGCCTGGCCGATGCCCACGGCAACGTCGTGGTGGTATCCACCCGCGACTGCTCGCTCCAGCGCCGCAACCAGAAACTCGTCGAAGAGGCCCCGGCACCGTTCCTGACCGAGGACCAGAACAAGCGCCTCTACGAATCCTCCAAGGCCATCCTGAAGGAGGCCGGCTACCTCGGCGCCGGTACCTGCGAGTTCCTGGTCGGCCAGGACGGCACCATTTCCTTCCTTGAGGTCAACACCCGGCTCCAGGTGGAGCACTGCGTCTCCGAGGAAGTCACCGGCATCGACCTGGTCCGCGAACAGTTCCGGCTGGCCCGCGGTGAGGAACTCGGCTACGGCGACCCCGAGGTGCGCGGCCACTCCATCGAATTCCGCATCACCGGTGAGGACCCGGGCCGGAACTTCCTGCCCGCCCCGGGCACCCTCCGTGTCCTGAAGAACCCCACGGGTCCCGGCGTCCGCGTGGACTCCGGCGTGGAGCAGGGCGATGTCATCAGCGGCAACTTCGATTCGATGCTGTCCAAGCTGATCGTCACCGGCGCCAGCCGCCCCCAGGCGCTGCAGCGGGCGCGCCGCGCACTCGAGGAAATGGTGGTTGAGGGCATCCCCACGGTGATCCCGTTCGACCTTGCGGTGGTCACCGACCCCGCGTTCGCACCTGCCGAAGGCCCGTTCAAGGTCCACACCCGTTGGATCGAAACCGAGTTCAGCAACAATCTGCCGGCCTGGACGCCGGACGGCACGGCCGACGCCGACACCGCCGAGGAGCGCCAGCGCGTGGTGGTGGAAGTCGGCGGTAAGCGGCTTGAGGTGGTGCTCCCCGCGTCGCTGGGCACCCCGGGCACGGCCGTTGCTGCCGGCAAGCCCGGCAAGTCGAAGAAGCGGTCCCGCTCCGCCGGCCCCGCCGCGGCCACCGGCAACGCACTGACGTCGCCGATGCAGGGAACCATCGTCAAGGTGGCAGTGTCCCACGGGGACGTGGTGAACGAGGGCGACCTGGTGGTGGTCCTTGAGGCCATGAAGATGGAGCAGCCGCTGACCGCGCACCGCTCGGGAACCATCACGGGCCTGACCGCAACGGCCGGCGAGACAGTGTCCGCCGGCGCCATCATCGCCACGATCGAGGACTAGGAAGCGCCCAGGCATGCTCGCACCAAGTTTCCAGGAAGAAGTGGACCGCTACCACCTGGCGGTTCCCGAGATCACGCGGGGCAACCCGGGCCCGGTCAAGGACCTCTACTCCAGGGCGGACGACGTCACCCTGGCAAACCCTTTCGGCGGGATCGCCCGGGGCTGGGCACAGGTCGAGGCACGGCTGGACCAGGCCGCGCGGCAGTTCCAGGACGGCGAGATGCTGGGCTTCGATACCGTCACCTCATACACGGCCCGCGACACCGCGTACCTGCTCGAAACCGAGCATTTCCGGGCCCGCCTGGACGGCGCCGCCGCCACCGAGGAGTTCGCGCTCCGGGTGACCAGCATCTTCCGCCGCGAGGAGGGCTACTGGAAGCTGGTGCACCGCCACGCGGACCCGGCGGCCCGGCCGCAGTCCCGCCGCTCGCTCACCCAGACTGCCGGCTGAGGTCCTGCTGACAGGCAGCATCTGCACAGAGCACCCATAACAGGGCACACTTAGCAGATGCTGCCTTTCCTGCTCCTCGCCTCCCGGGCCGAGGACGCCGCCGCCGAGGACGAATACGCTGCGTATCTCCGATACGGAGGGCTTGAGCCCCACGAACTGCACCGGATCCGGCTGGAGGCCTCTCCCCTGCCCGCCCTGGACCTGTCCGGGTTTTCGGGCGTGATCGTGGGCGGCAGTCCCTTCACCTCCAGCGACCCGCCGGACAGCAAAAGCGACGTCCAGCACCGGGTGGAACGGGAACTGTCCGGCTTGCTGGACCAACTGGTGGCCCGCGACTTCCCGTTCCTGGGCGCCTGCTACGGGGTGGGGACGCTGGGCAGGCACCAGGGCGCCGTGATCGACAGGACCTACGGCGAGCCGCTTGCCGCGGTGGAAATCGAACTGACCGGGGCCGGCCTGCAGGACCCGTTGCTGCAGGGAATGCCGCAGGTGTTCACGGCCTTCGCCGGCCACAAGGAGGCGTGCAGTTCGCTGCCCGCGCACGCGGTGCTGCTGGCAC
>JABFWC010000216.1 GCA_013362385.1 Pseudarthrobacter sp. | reverse complement strand
GCCTGCGGTGAAGAGGCCGGTGGCGGGATCCAGACCGGCGTCCTTCTGGAAGGACATGACGATCGCGCTGATGATCGGGTAAACGATGACGATGCCCAGGGCGACGATGGTGGGGGCCAGCAGCCAGGCCGCCCAGCGCCCCTGGCTGGCGATCCTGTTGTCCTCCCCTACACCTTTGGGGCCGTGATGGACGGGGGTGCCGCCCGACGCCGGTGCCTTGACCGGCGTCGGGCCTAGTTCGGTTGCCATGGCAGAACTACGATCCCGCACCGGCGGATTCGATGGACTTCTGCATGTCAGAAAGTGCGGTTTCCACTGTCTTTTCTCCCTTGATAGCGGAGTAGGCATTCTCTTGGATTGCCTTGGTCACGGCCGGGTAGAAAGGCGTTACGGGACGCGGAACGGCGTTCTCGATGGACGTCTTCAGCACCGGCAGGTAGGGCAGCTTGGCTACGAGTTCCTTGTCCTCATAGAGCGAACCAAGGACCGGAGCCAGGGAACCCTGCGTTGCGTAGAACTTCTCGGTTTCGGCAGAGGTCATGAACTTCATGAAGTCCAGCGCGGTGGCCTTGTTCTTGGAGTACACGCTTGTTGCGAGGTTGTGGCCGCCCAGCGAGGAGGCACCCGGGCCGCTCTTGCCCGGCAGCGCCGCGAGGCCGGTCTTGTCCTTGACTGCGGACGAGCCTTCAGTAGTGATCAGGTTGAACGCGTAGGGCCAGTTGCGCAGGAACAGGAGCTTGCCGCTCTGGAACGCCTGGCGGCTGTCCTCCTCCTTGTAGGTGATGGCTTCCTTAGGGATGTTGCCATCGGCATAGGCCTTCGCCAGGTTCTCCAGGCCGGCCTTGGCCTCGGAGGTGTTCAGGTTGGGCTTTCCATCCTTGTTCAGGACCGAGCCACCCGCCGAGTTGATGGCCTCGGAAGCATTTACGGTGAGGCCCTCATACTTGCTGAACTGGCCCGCGTAGCATCCGATGTTGTTTTGCTTGGCGATGGAGCACATGCTCATCATCTCGTCCCAGGTCTTGGGCGGCGTGGGGACCAGGTCCTTGCGGTAGTAAAGGATGCCGCCGTCGGAGGTCTGCGGCGCAGCGTAGAGGGTGCCCTTATAGGTGGCGCTGTCCACCGTCGGCTTGAGCATGGCGCCGGTGTCGATCGCCATCTTGTCCTTCAGCGGCTGCAGCCAGCCCTTGGCTGCGAACTCGGCAGTCCAGACAACGTCGACATCGACCACGTCGTAATCGGGCTGCTTGGCCTGGAAATGCTGCACGAGATCATCGTGCTGCTGGTCGGCCTGGTCCGTCTGCTCCTTGAAGGTGACCTTTTCGTTGGGGTGGGCGGCGTTCCACTTATCCACGAGGGGCCGGACGACATTGCTGTTGTCCTTGCCCTGCACGTACGTGATCGGGCCGCGGCCGTCCAGGTTGGCGCTGGCGTCGCCGCCACCGCCTCCGCCTCCGCCGCCGCCCGTGGTGCCGCCTCCACCTCCGCCGCCGCAGGCGGATAACGTCAGGGCAAGAATGCCGGCAGTGGCAGCCGGAAGCAGGAATCTACGGGTTTTCATTGGCTTGAAGCTCCTCGCTGAGTGACAAGTAAGTCGACAGTGCGCTCGTTTAGGTGAGGTTGATGTGGTGACCATCACACTAGTAAGGTTGCTGTCGTCAATGCAAGCGTTTACATCAAAAAGTTATCTGAGGGGAACCAAATGTCCAACCCGCCCGTTCCCGCTCCTCCGTCAGCCGCCGGCACCTGGTGGTCCGACGCCGTCGTCTACCAGATCTACCCCCGCTCCTTCGCCGATGGAGACGGCGACGGGATGGGCGATTTGCGCGGCGTCCTGGACCGGCTCCCCTATCTGGAACAGCTGGGAGTCGACGCCATCTGGCTGTCCCCGTTCTATAAGTCGCCGCAGGCCGACGGCGGATACGACGTTGCGGATTACCGGCAGGTGGATCCCCTTTTTGGGTCCCTGGCCGACTTCGACGCGATGTTGCAGGACGCTCACCGCCGCGGCATGAAGGTCATCGTGGACCTGGTACCCAACCACACCTCGGACGAGCACGCCTGGTTTCAGGCGGCCCTCGCAGCAGCGCCCGGCAGCCCGGAACGGGGCAGGTACATCTTCCGCGAAGGCAGGGACGAGGCCCCGGGCTCAGGCGACGGAAACCGCCCGCCCAACAACTGGAAATCCGTGTTCGGCGGCCCTGCCTGGACCCGCGTGAGTGAACAGGACGGCTCCCCTGGCCAGTGGTACCTCCACCTCTTCGACACCAAGCAGCCGGACCTGAACTGGGAAAACGCCGAAGTGCAGGAAGAGATGCGGGCCGTTCTACGCTTCTGGCTGGACCGTGGCGCGGACGGGTTCCGGGTTGATGTAGCCCACGGCCTGGTAAAGGAGGCCGGACTTCCTGACTGGGAAGGCGTTGCCGCGATGGTGGAAGGTACGTCCAGGCCCCGCACGGACAGCCACCTGCCCGGTGAGGCACCAGGCGCCCACACCGATGCGGAGGAACCGCACCGGTCGGTGTCTCCGATGTACCCGCCTTCCCCGTTTTTCGACCAGGACGGCGTGCACGACATTTACCGGGACTGGCGCAGGGTCCTGGACGAATACGGTGGAGACCGGATGATGGTCGCGGAGGCCTGGGTGGAACCGGCAGAGCGGCTGGCGAGGTACGTCCGGCCGGACGAGATGCAGCAGGCCTTCAATTTCGATTTCCTGCTGGCCGGCTGGGACGCCGAGCGCATGGCCGAAGCCATCGAAGCTTCGCTGGCAGCGGCGGAGTCGGTGGGCGCCCCCTGCACCTGGGTGCTGAGCAACCACGACACTGTGCGGCATGCCACCCGGTTCGGGCTCAAGGACCCCACCACCTTTCCAAAAGGCATCGCCGAATTCGACGAACAGCCCGATGCCGCCCTGGGCCTGGCTCGGGCCCGCGCCGCCACCTTGGTAGCCCTCGCGCTGCCCGGCTCGGCCTACCTTTACCAGGGCGAGGAACTGGGGCTTCCGGAGCACACCACACTCCCCGCCGAGGCGAGGCAGGACCCCACCTTCTTCCGCACTCGCGGCGCGGAAATTGGACGGGACGGCTGCAGGGTTCCGCTGCCGTGGGAAGAGAACCAGCCCGGTTTTGGCTTCTCCGCCACGCATGGCGGTGCCGCAGCCCGGCCGTGGCTTCCGCAGCCGGAAAGTTTCGGTCCGCTGGCCGCCGACCAACAGGACGGCGAGGAAGGCTCAACCCTTGAGTTGTACCGGGCCGCGCTGAGGTTCCGTTCCGTCCGGCGGCTGGGGCAGGGGACGGTGGAATGGACGGATGAGCACGCCCCGGACAGCGGTCTGCTGGCTTTCCGGAACGGAGACGTCCTGGTGGTGGCCAACATGGGATTCGCGTCGGCCCCCGTCCCGGAGGGGTTCAAGGTAGTACTCTCCAGCGGCCCGGAACCGGCTGAAGACTGGGCCGGAATGCAGGAGGTGCCCGTGGACAGCACCGTATATCTGCAACGCGGGTAACCGGTCAGCGGACGCGCTCGGCCCTGCCGAAACGCGTCCGCGCTCCGGCTCCGATGTGGATCAGGACCGGCATCTCTTTGCCCACGACGGTTTCCAGGGCGGCCAAAAGTCCGGACACTTCGGCCGCGAGCAGGTGCGGAGCCACTCCTTGCCTCGGCATCAGCCGCACCTTCAGGGCCGGGGATCCCTTGACGTCGTAGGTGGTGACGGTGGCCCCGGCGAGGTCCGGGCGGCCTTCGAGGGCGTGCTTGAGGGCCTGTTCCGCAACGCCGCCGCCGATCCGCACGTCACCGGGAACATCGCCGGGATCATAGTCAGCGGCCAGCAGATTTGAACGGCCCTTGCCCTGTTGGGCGATCCAGGCCACCATCAGCCCGATCAGTAGGAGCAGCACCACGGCAACGACGATCCACAGCCAGCTTTCGCTCCGCCCGGGGAAGCGGGTTGAGTTGAAGGCCTGGTTGACGCCGTCCCAGGCCCCGGCTGCCCAGTGATGCCACCAGGGGGCCACGGCGGGCACGGTTGCCAGCAGCACCAGCAGGACGCCGGCTGCCAGCAGTATCACGCCCAAGGCAGCGAGCAGTATGCGGTTGAACAGTGCCGGCGTGCTGTTCATGCTCCAATCACCCCGGACGACGTCACGTTGACGCGCACTTCCGGATCCGGATCGAGCAGCATCTGGTCCAGTTCGTCGCGGACGGCGGCGAGCACCACGTCCGGGTTCACCGGGACGCCGGAAGTGGGCCTTACGTTCACCAATACCTGCCGCTGGGAAACCACCACCATGACCTGTTCCGGGGTGACGTTCGCGGCCAGCCTGGCGCGGCGCGCGAGTGACGAAGCGATGACTTCGTCATCCACGACGACAGCCGGAAGGCCGTCCTGCTGCACGCCGGCCAGCCGATGGCGGGCCCGTCTTCCGGGCAGGATGCCATTGAGGAGGAAAACCAGTCCGAGCATGGCCAGCACCGCACCGATCGCCACCAGCAGCATGGCCGGCATCCCTGCCGGGAGATCGATGATGCGCTGCGCCGCCACCTGCGGCTCGATCAGCCAGGCAGGCTGGCCGACGGCGTGGACTCCGGCCTCCAGGACACCATAGGCGGCGAGCACCATGACTAGGACGGCGGCAACGGTTGCCACCGCTGCCCGTGAGGAGTGGGTTTCGCGGTACAGGATCCGGCGCATGTCCGGGCCCCGGTTTGCCCGGCGGGTGTCCGGCGGCCGGTTCTCGACGCTGCTGCTCATCGCACCCGTCCTCCCTGGCTCATCCTGGCCCCGCTGATCCGGATGTCCACCCGGCTCAACCGGGACCCGCTAAGTTCCGAGACGGTCGCCAGGATTTGTGCCTTGGCCGCAACCGTCCTGTCCCAAATGGAACCGCCTGCAGCATCGACCCGGGCCGGGTCAAGCTCAACGGCCTGCAGCGGCGGGATGCCAATGGGTGTCACGAGGGACAAAGCCAGGAGCCCGTCGTCGTCCGCCCAGTCCGCACGGACATCCTGCGGATCGACACCAAGAGCACGGGCAGCCGCCACCTTGGCAAGGCTAGTCAGTGCTTGGGTGCTTATCCGGTTGTGGCCGCTGAACGCCTGCCCGCGGACAGCCGGCGCGGACGCGCTCATGAGGACGAGCGCCGGCCGGTGATGGCGTCGAACACGCCCCGCAGGTCCAGCTTTCCTTCTGCGGCGCGGCCCAGGAGGGCGCCAATGGCCATGAAGAGCAGCGACACGAGGAAGCCCCAGAGTCCGAACTGCAGGGACATGAAGGCGACGAAGGCCCCGAGTGCCGTGCCTGCGACGGTGAGGTTCACAGCAGCGCCTCCCGCTCGGGGGAAGCGGCCGCAGTGGGTTTGACCGGCGGCGGCACGTAGACGTCGGTGATCTCGACGTTCACCTCAATGACCTGCAGTCCCACCAGTTCCTCGACGGCGCGGTAGACCGCCGCGCGGACTTCGTTGGCCAGTGAATGCAGGGGCGTGCCATAGCTTGCCACCAGGCTGATGTCCACGGCCACCTGGGTTTCGCCGACTTCGGCGCGGACACCTGCGGCATGGTCCGAGCTTCCCACGGCGTCGCGGATGGCGCCCAGCGCGCGGGACGGCCCCGAGCCCAGGGAGTAGACGCCGGGAACCGCCCGCGCCGCGATTCCTGCCACCTTGGCGACCGCGGTTTCCGAGATCACGGTCCGGCCCGGGCCAGGGACCGGGCGGGCGACAGCATGGCGTTGCACCACGGCATCGGGTTGTGGGTTCTGGTATTCCATCAGGCACTCCCCCTTCTGTTGCTTCCACCCTATCCCCAGCCTGCGACAGATGCGCCGGAAATCCCGCGGGCCATGGCAACAGGAGCCGCACCTGCCTGGTTAAAAGGACTCAGGCGGGGAAGCCCCCAAGGACATCCCCGCCTGAGCGGTGTGTTGCAGCAATCAGCGGCAGCCTACTTGTAGAGGCCTTCGCCGCCGACCCTGACGTTGGTGGGCAGGTAGCCGAACGGGCCCAGGCCGTTCCGGCCGAAGCTGCGGTCAACCCGGGTGACGCCGTTCTTGAAGTTGATCTTCACGGTCGGGGACAGGGACCCGCCGCGCACTCCATTGACGTTGTCGATGAACGACTGCACGAGGCCGCCCGGCTGCACGTAGTGCGAGTAGGCCTGGAACTGGCGGCCGTTCTGCTGGTCGGAAATCGTCCCGCTCGGGTTGTTCGCGGGAAGGTTGAGGTCCGTGGGGGATCCGAGCGCCAGGCCGCTGTTGTTGACCGGCTGGAAGTCGGAGCGGACGCCGTCGCCCACGAAGCCGTAGACGCCGTCGGGGCCGCGCATGCCGGCCGCGTAGGTGAACTGGTGGCTGATCGTGTACAGGTAGTACTTGTTCTTGCCGTTTTCGTTCTGGATGAAGATCTGCGGGCGCTCGGTCTGGTCGTTCACGCAGTTCGCCGAGAGGACCGGCGGCAGGAAGGACCACTTGGTCAGCTCCTTGTTGTCGGCAACTGCCAGTCCCACGTTCGCGGTCTGGTAGTTCGCGCCGCTGTTCTGGACGTCGTTGACGTTCTCAGCATGGGGGTCGCCCGGCTGGTATCCCAGGTCTTCGCCCTTGCACTTGTAGTCGCCGCGGTTGCCGGCGGTGTTGCCTTCGAAGACCATGAAGGTCTTGCCCGGGTAGGCGGGGTCGGCAAACGTGTACGGGTCACGGAACGCGAAGCCGGGGTTCTGCGCCTTGGTCTGGTACATCTTTCCGTCCGGCTCCAGCAGCTTGGTGTGCTCGAAGCCGTCGAAAGTCACACCGTTCTTGTCGGCGTGGATGTTGCCCAGGGCCTTGGCAATCGCGGCATCCGGGGCGATTCCGCCGCCGCCTGCGTTGCGCTCGGCCACGTCGTAGAAGGTGGTGGCGGTGTAGAAGACGTTGACGTGGTCGCCCTGCATCAGGCGGGTGGAACCGGACCACTCCGTGTTGCCAATGGAGGTGTTGTCCAGGAACAGGTGTCCGCCGTAGTTCCACTTGTCCTTGGCCGGGTCGGCGTTGGTCTTGCGGAAGAAGTAGCCGATCCGGGCGTTCCAGTGGCGCTGGTCGAAGCCGTAGCCTGCGTGGCGGTCGGCCACGAGGGAAAAGACGACGTCCCAGCCCTTGTAGCTGATCTGGTTGGCGTTCTCGTCGGTCAGGGACCAGGTGTCCCAAACCCACACGTCGTCATTCATGGCCGGGAAATCCTCGGGGATCTCCGGCATGGAAACGTCCGGGCTCATGGAGTTCTGGCCTGGGGCGACGTTGGGGTTGCTTTGCGCCATGATCTGCTTGGCATCGGCGCGGGTCCACTTGGAGGTGAAGTCCGACGCCGGGTCGAACGCCTGCTGCGAGTGTTCCGTGGGGAGGGCGAAGCCCGGCGTGGGGGCCGGCAGCTCCTGGCCTGCCGGGGGATCCGCCGGTTCATTGGCCTGGGCGGAGGGAACGGCCAGGAAAGCGGAGGCCGCTACGGCCGCCGCCAGTGCCGCGGCGGCGGGGCGCCACCGCAGCATCCGGTTATGGGGGTGCTTGTGCATTGTTGCTCTTCTCGCGGAGTGGTAACTGTTCGGGGAAGACGGGCGGATGCCCTCGGCCCTCGGCCACTCCGGCTGCCCGATAACACCGCAGGCGTCATCTGGGACGCCGTTGTGTATCGAGGAAAGACAGGGCCTGGGTAGGACCCCGCGACTTCCGGGAAGGACATGCCATCCCGGGCCGCGCTCCACGCTAGGCGGCCCCCTGAGGTCATTTCAAACCGTGTTTCGACAGCTAAAAGTTAGTACTGGCGAGTAGGGTGCAAGCGCTTACGCAAATTCAACACGCGCGCGTGCCACAACGGTTTGGCAGGCGTCAAATGTTTCCGAGGTAAGACAAATTTTTTCTGCGTGG
>JABFWC010000273.1 GCA_013362385.1 Pseudarthrobacter sp. | reverse complement strand
CTGGCGGCCGCCGTCGTGGTTCCTTGAGGGGATGAAACGGCGGTGCTCACCGTGCTGTCCCCGATCCAGGCACAAACCGCGCACGGTCGGCCAGAACGGCCAGGACCCGATTATTGGTGTCGGCGTCCGCCAGCGTGATCCGGACGCCGTCCACGGCATAGCCGCGGGCCAGGATGTCCGCCTCACCCAGGGCTGCCAGCAGTTGTTCCCGGAGCTCATCGGAGGCGCGCAGCCAGTAGAAGTTCGCCTGGCTGTCCGGCACGTCCCAGCCGTAGCCGCGAAGGGCCTCGATGACCCGGGTGCGTTCCATGGCCACCGCTTCGGTCCGCTCACGGATCTCGTCCCCGGCGGCCAGCGAGGCGACGGCGGCAGCCTGCGCCATCCTGTTGACGCCGAACGGGATGGCCGTGCGGCGCAGGCCCTCGGCGATGTGCGGCCGGGCAATCGCGTAGCCGATCCGCAGCCCGGCCAGCCCGTACGCCTTCGAGAAGGTCCGCAGGATGCAGAGGTTGGGGTAGCGGCGGTAGAAGTCCAGGGCGTCCACGCCGGGGCCGCGCTGGAATTCGATGTAGGCCTCGTCCAAAACCACGAGCACGCGCGGCGGCACGGACTGCAGGAACTGTTCCAGCGCGGACGCGCTGACGGACACGCCGGTGGGGTTGTTGGGCGAGCACAGGATCACCAGGCGGGTCCGGTCCGTGATGGCTGCGGCCATCGCGTCGAGGTCGTGGTGTTCGTCGGCCTGCAGCGGCACGCGAATGGAGACGGCTCCGGCCACGGCCGCCAGGATGGGGTAGGCCTCGAAGGATCGCCACGCGAACACCACTTCGTCGCCGTGCCCGCACACAGCCGAGATGATCTGCTGCAGCACCCCGGAGCTGCCGGGGCCGGCGGCAACTTCATCGGCGGTGACGCCATGGTGCCTTGCGATCGCCTCGCGTGCCTCCACAGCGCCCATGCTCGGGTAGCGGTGGATCCTGCCGGCTTCAGCGGCGATCGCCTCCACCACTGACGGCAGGGGAGGGAAGTGGCTTTCGTTCGAGGCCAGGGCCGCGGTGACCGCGGTCTGCGCGCTCTTGCCGGCCACGTAGGCGGGGAGCCCGGCGACGGCGGCCCGCACCTCGGGCACGGAGGTTACGGGAAGGATGCTGGTCATGCACAGCATGGTGGGGCAGCGCAGGACGTCTGCGCAACACAGCCCACTAAAGCAGGACAGATCCCAGCGTGAAGAGCGCTGAAGATGGCAAAATGCTCACTATGCGCCTCATCGATGCCCTTGACGCGGAGATCCTCCTCACACTGGACCGTGAACCGCAGGCCACTGTCCTGTCCCTGTCAAGGTCGCTCGGAGTTGCCCGCAATACGATTCACGCGAGGCTGCGCCGATTGGTGAATGACGGCAGCCTGGCGCCCTTCAGCCAGCGGGTCCGCACCGAGGCACTCGGCCTTCCGCTGATCGCGTTCATCTCCATCTCCATCAGCCAGTCCGTCAGCGACACAGCCGTGGCGGCGCTGCAAACCATCCCGGAAATCATCGAAATGCATGCCACCACCGGCGACGCCGACCTGCTCGCCAAGGTGGCCGCGAGGGACCCGGCGGACCTGCACCGGGTGACCAACGGGATGCTGGCGATTGCCGGCGTCGTGCGCACCAGTACGGCGATGTCACTGGTGGAAGTGATGCCCGCCAGGACGGTGCCGCTGCTGCAGGCTGCGGCGGCGCAGAAGCCCGGCGGGTAGGCCACGCGGTCCGGTGCGTCGGCCAGGGTAGCCGCCGGGAAAAAGCGCCGCCCGCCTCGGGGGAGAGGCAGGCGGCGCTTTGGCCTGGGCCGGCTAGGCCAGCGCTAGCGCGGCGATGTCACCCGGGCAGGCTCAGTGCCCGCCGAGGTTCCCGCCCACGGGCGGCAGACCACCGTCGGGCCGGCGGTCCTCCTCGCGCCGTTCGCCGGCGCTCAGGTTCTCGCCTTCCAGCGTCTCGTCAGACTCACCGGTGGCGTCCACCAGGCCGTTGGTCTGGTCGAACGGGTGGCCGATCCTGCCGTCG
>JABFWC010000269.1 GCA_013362385.1 Pseudarthrobacter sp. | reverse complement strand
CTGAGGGAGTGCGCCGCCGCGCCGCCGAGTCGATGAAGGACACGGCCCGGGCCGCTGCCCGGCTCGGGGTGAAGACGGTGACAGGCTTCACCGGCTCCTCCATCTGGAAGGCCGTCGCCATGTTCCCGCCCGCTTCCCAGGACATGATCGACGCCGGCTACCAGGACTTCGCAGACCGCTGGAACCCTATCCTCGATGTCTTTGAGGAACAGGGCGTGCGGTTCGCCCTGGAGGTCCACCCGTCCGAAATCGCCTACGACTACTGGACGGCCAAGCGGACCCTGGAAGCAATCGGGCACCGCAAGAGCTTCGGCCTCAATTTCGACCCCTCGCACTTTATCTGGCAGGACCTGGACCCCGTCATGTTCCTGCAGGACTTCGCGGACAAGATCTTCCACGTCCACGTGAAGGAATCCGTACGCCAGCTCGACGGCCGTAACGGCCGCCTCGGCTCGCACCTGGCCTGGGCGGATCCGCGGCGCGGCTGGGATTTCGTCACGGCAGGGCATGGCGACGTGCAGTGGAACCGCATCTTCCGGACCCTGAACGCCATCGGCTACGAGGGCCCCACCAGCATCGAATGGGAGGACGCCGGAATGGACCGGCTCATCGGCGCCCCGCAGGCCCTGGCCATGGTGCAGGAACTGGCCCGCATCGCGCCGCCGGCGGCAGCCTTCGACGCCGCCTTCGCGAGCCGCTGACCCATACTTGCCCGGCGGACAGCCGGCAGCCAACCAAAAGGAAACCCATGTCAGAACGCAAGAATGCCCTGGTCGTCCGTGGCGGCTGGGACGGCCACCAACCCTACGAAGCCACCGAACTCTTCATCCCCTACCTCAAGGACAACGGCTATGACGTCCGGGTGGAGGAATCCCCCAAGGTTTACGCCGACGCCGGATACATGGCGGGTGTGGACCTGGTCATGCAGTGCATGACCATGAGCACCATCGAAAAAGACGAGTTCGCCGGGCTGCGGGCAGCCGTGGAGAACGGGACGGGCCTGGCCGGCTGGCACGGCGGCATCGCCGACTCCTACCGCAACACCTCCGACTACCTCCACCTCATCGGCGGCCAATTCGCCTGCCATCCCGGCAAGCACCCGGATGAGTGCATCGGCGAGCAGTCGGACAACTACGTGCCCTACACCGTCAACATGCTGCCCGCGGCCGCGGAGCACCCCATCACCAAGGGCATCAAGGACTTCGACCTGGTCACCGAACAGTACTGGGTGCTGGCCGACGACTACATCGACGTCCTGGCCACCACCACGCAAAAGGTCCGCGAGTGGGACCCGTGGCACCGGGAAGTCACCTCCCCAGCCATCTGGACCCGCCAATGGGGCAAGGGACGCATCTTCGTCTGCACCCCCGGACACCGGGTGGAAATCCTCCAGGACCAGAACGTACGCACCATCATCGAAAGGGGCCTGCTGTGGGCAAGCCGTTGAACGTCGGAATCATTGGCTGCGGAGCCATCATCGCGCAGTACCTCAGCAACTTCCGCCGGCTTGACCAGGTCAACCTGGTGGCCGTGGCGGACCTCGACGCGGCGCGTGCCCAGGCGGTGGCCGACGACTACGAAGGCGTCCGTGCCCTGTCCGTGGAGGAGCTGCTCGCGGCCGACGACGTCGACCTGGTCCTCAACCTGACCATCCCCGCCGCCCACGGTGAAGTGGCACTGAAGGCCATCGCCGCTGGAAAGAGCGTATACGGCGAAAAGCCGCTGGCCGCCACCACCGAAGAGGCACGCCAGGTGCTGGAGGCAGCGCGCCAGGCGGGCGTCGTCGTCGGCTGTGCTCCCGACACCGTCCTGGGCACCGGCATCCAGACTGCACGCAAGGCGATCGATGACGGACTGATCGGCGCGCCCATCTCAGCCTCCGCCACCATGGTGACCCCTGGTCACGAGCGCTGGCACCCCAACCCTGACTTCTACTACCAGCCCGGCGGCGGCCCGCTCCTGGACATGGGCCCCTACTACGTCACCGCCCAGGTGACCCTGCTGGGCCCGGTGGTTTCGGTGCTGGGCGCTGCAAGCCACACCCGGA
>JABFWC010000382.1 GCA_013362385.1 Pseudarthrobacter sp. | reverse complement strand
GCGGCAGATCGGCTACGTGGCCCAGGACGGCGCGCTGGTCCCGCACCTCACCGTGGGGCAGAACGTGGCCTTCGGCCTGAATCCGGCCAGGCTCGACGGCGGCCGGCGCGCGGTTGCGGCGCGGGTGGCTGAACTGCTGGAAATGGTGTCGCTGGATGCCGCCATGGCCAAGCGGCGCCCGCACCAGCTTTCCGGTGGCCAGCAGCAGCGGGTGGCCCTGGCGCGGGCGCTGGCGCGCGAGCCCGAACTGATGCTGCTGGACGAACCGTTCTCCGCCCTGGACGCCGGCCTGCGCGTGGCCACCCGCCGGGCCGTGGCGAAGGTCCTGGCCGAGGCTGGTGTCACCACGATCCTGGTCACCCACGACCAGGCCGAGGCGCTCTCCTTCGCCGACCAGGTGGCGGTGATGCGCGGCGGCAAGCTCGCCCAGATCGGCAACCCCTTCGTGGTGTACACCCGCCCCGCGGACCGGGCCACCGCCGAGTTCCTGGGCGACGCCGTCATCCTCGACGCCTGGCTCGAAGGATCGCTGGCGACCTGCTCGCTGGGCGGCATCCCGGTGCGCAGGCCACCGGCGCAGGGCCGGGTCCAGCTGATGCTGCGGCCGGAACAGATCCGGATCGCCGAGGACGGGCCCATCCGCGGTGTGGTGGTGGACACGGACTACTTCGGCCCGGAAACCACGGTGCGGCTGAAGCTGAATGTGCCGAAGGAAGTGGCGGAGCACGCCGACCACCGCTATCCCGGCGGTGGCGAGATCATCACCATCCGGCACTGGAACGCCTCCATTGCCAGGCCCGGGATGGAGCTGTGCCTGCGTGTGGTGGGCGAGGCCGTGGCGTTCCCGGTGGAGGACTGAGCGGGCCCTGCCGCTGACACAGGAAAAACACCGTGCGGAAACACTCCGGCAACCTGTCCACGGCAAGCTGTGCTTACGGGGATACAACAGCAGGAGGCAGCCCATTATGGAGGCACAAGGAATACGTACCGCCCAGCTTCGCATCGGGGACCAGATCGAAGCCTGGCACCGGGGCAAGCTCTTCCACCGCGGCCGGGTGACCGACGTCGTACCGGCCCTTGAACTCTTCTGGATCCTGGATGCCCGGACCGGCGCGCGCAAGCTGCTGGACCCGGAGGCGCTGGAGATCCGCCACGTTGACCCGGCTCCGGCGGACACGGATGCCCGGCCCAAGCCGCAGGCCCCGGCCAAACCCCTCGCCACCGCCTAAACCCGGCGCGGAAACGCTAGGCGCGCTCCTGGTAGACGTCCGGGACGCCGTCGTGGTCCGAGTCCACCTTCTCCAGCTCTTCGGCCACCCGGTAGTGCCGGTTCCTGGTCCGCAGCACCGCCGTTGCCAGCAGCGCTGCGATCAGTGAGGCGCCCAGGATGCCCACCTTGGCATGGTCGTCGTGCAGGCTGCCGTGGCCGAAGCTGAGCTCTGCCACCAGCAGCGACACCGTGAACCCGATGCCGGCCAGCAGGGCGACCCCAAACACGTCGATCCATTTGAAGGAGCTGTCCAGGCTGGCCCTGGTGGCTTTGGTCAGCACCCAGGTGGTGCCCATGATGCCGATCGGCTTGCCGAGGACCAGGCCCAGGATGATGCCCAGCGCCACGGGGTCCGCCAGGGCCGAGCCCAGGCCGTCCCATCCGCCAACGGCCACGCCCGCCGAGAAGAAGGCGAAGATGGGAACCGCCACGCCCGCCGAAATGGGCCGGAAGCGGTGCTCGAAGATCCCGGCCAGCCCGGGACCGGCCTCGGGTCCGCCGGATGCCTGCGAACGGATCACGGGAATGCCGAAGCCCAGGAGCACGCCGGCGACGGTGGCGTGGATGCCGGAGGCGTGCACCAACGACCAGGTTACGGCGCCCAGCGGCAGCAGGATCAGCCACGCGGCGGCAGCGTGCCGGCCGAAGAAGCGGCGGTACTTCTGCGCCAGGAACGTGTAGATGGCCAGCGGGATGAGCGCCAGGAGAAGCGGGGTGACCTGGATATTGGTGGAGTAGAAGAAGGCGATAATGGTGATGGCGATCAGGTCGTCCACCACGGCCAGGGTCAGCAGGAAGATCCGCAGCGCGCTGGGCAGGTGGGACC
Organism: Pseudarthrobacter sp.; assembly: GCA_013362385.1. GTDB lineage: Bacteria > Actinomycetota > Actinomycetes > Actinomycetales > Micrococcaceae > Arthrobacter. The sequence continues at coordinate 5,869 of JABFWC010000382.1, read as the reverse complement.
CGATGATCGCGAGGACGGCCACGGCGAAGGCGATATCGGTTGCCGTGGGAGTGGCCCAGCCGCGAAGCGTCTCCGGACTGGCAGCATTGACGACGGCGTAGATCACCGCCGGGACAGCAACGCCTCCCACGGCGGCGGCCACCGGGACGATTGACTTGCTGATCTGTCGCAGGTCCCCGGCCACGAATTCGCGCTTGAGCTCCAGGCCGACCAGGAAGAAGAAGATCGCCAGCAGGCCGTCTGCTGCCCAGGCGCCCAGGCTTAGCTCCAGGTGCCAAGGCCCATAGCCTAACTTGAAGTCCCTGAGGGCAAAGTAGCTGTCCGACGCCGGGGAGTTGGCCCAGATGAGGGCCGCCACCGCCGCGGCCACGAGGAGCGTCCCGCCCACGGTTTCCTTCCGGAGGATTTCTCCGATCCGCAGTGCCTCGGCGTAGCTGCCGCGCGAGAAGACGGTGGAGCCAAAAAACTTGTTCCGGTTGGGAGCTGGCGGGGTGGAGTTCATGGAGGTGTCCTTAAATCCGGGTTCGGCAAAGCAATGCCGACCAGACTTCCCGGCGCACCTTCGCCCATCCTACTAAAACGCCCCTAGCCCGCGCGGTGGCCTCCCACGCCGGCGGATTGCCCGTGGAGCTGGATGGCCCGGACGGCCCGGTCCAGGTAGGTGCGCGCCTCTGCGGAGTTGGCCAGCTGCACCAGTTCCGCGGCCACCACGACCAGCTTGACGTTCCGGTGGCTGCTGGTGCTCACCAGCATCTGGAAGGCCTCATCCGAGCCCAGTTTCAGCTGGCCCATGAGGATGCCGCGGGCCTGGTCGATGATCGTCCTGGTGGAGGTAGCGCCTGCAACGGCATCCCGTGCGGTCCGTTCCGTTTCGCGCTGCAGGGTGCGGGTAAGGTCCACCGTCACGCCCTCGAGCACGCACACCTTGCCTTCAGCGTCCAGGATGCCTTCACCGGAGGTCAGGACGCGGCGGGTGCGCCCGCGCGCATCAACAATGCGGTGGTACATGCAAAAGAACCCGCCCGTGCGGGCCACATGCGCCAGGATCTCCTCGCACTTGGACCTGTCTTCCGGGTGCTTGTGCGCCAACACGAGCCCCAGCGTGGGGACGACCTCCCCGCGGCGGTATCCGTGCAGGCGGAACATCCCGTCGGACCAAAGGATTTTCCGGCCCTCCAGCTCAACCCTGAAGGTTCCGGCATCGGACTCGTCACCACCCAGGGCGCTTGAGTAGGTGTAAAGATCGCCCAGCTCCGCCACAAGTACACCTCCCGTGCATACACCGGCCCCCAGCGGGCCGGCACCGTGCTCGCCCTTTACAGTATGGCCTCGTCCGGGCCCGGCAGATAGGGCCCGAAGCCCCAAGCGGCAGGAACGGTACGGCGCAAGGAATGGTTGACCCTAATACCCCCAGGGGGTATATTGGCGGTGTTGTCAGCGAAGTGGTATGTCCCGGCTGGTGCGCTGCACCGCCTTCACAGCCGTTCAACCCCAGCGCCCATTTAGCCTCTTCAAGGAATGGAACTGACATGAACATCGGACAGGACCATCAGGGCACGCACCGCCACGGCATGCCTGACCACGACAACACTGACAGCCACACACTGACCCACCCGCCAACGTCCACCGCCGCTGCTGCGCACGCGGAGCACGTAGTCCACCCGCAGCCCGGCACCCACGCCGGGGACACCCACGACGACCACACCGTCCACACCCACGGCCAGCACGCCGGCCACAGTACGGCCATGTTCAGGAACAGGTTCTGGCTGACGCTGGCACTCTCCGTCCCGGTGGTCTACTTCAGTCCGATGGCGGGCCACATCCTGGGCTACATGGCGCCGGATTTCCCGGGCTCGGCGTGGATTCCGCCGGTCCTGGGCACCGTCATCTTCCTCTACGGCGGCCAGCCGTTCCTCAAGGGCGGGCTGCAGGAGCTCAAGGACCGCACGCCTGGAATGATGCTGCTGATCGGCATGGCCATCACGGTGGCCTTTGCCGCATCGTGGGTCACCAGCCTGGGCATTGGCGGATTCGACCTCGACTTCTGGTGGGAACTGGCGCTGCTGGTGGCCATCATGCTGCTGGGCCACTGGATCGAGATGCGCGCCCTGGGCTCGGCACAGGGCGCCCTTGATGCGCTGGCCGCGCTGCTGCCGGATGAGGCCGAACGCATCACGGACAGCGGAACCGAAACGGTGCCCGTCGCCGAACTGAACCCCGGCGACCTCGTCCTGGTCCGCTCCGGCGCGCGGATGCCCGCGGACGGGACGGTGGCGCAGGGCCAGGCGGAGTTCGACGAGTCCATGATCACCGGCGAGTCCAGGACGGTTCCGCGGGGACCGGGCGACTCCGTGGTGGCCGGAACCGTGGCCACGGACAGCAGCGTGCGCATGCGGGTCACGGCGGTGGGCGAGGACACCGCACTGGCCGGGATCCAGCGGCTGGTGGCCGAAGCCCAGCAGTCCTCCTCCCGGGCCCAGGCCCTGGCCGACCGTGCCGCAGCGTTCCTGTTCTATTTCGCCGCCGGCGCCGGTGCCCTGACGTTCGCCGCCTGGACACTGATGGGCAGCGTCCCCGAGGCCGTGACCCGGACCGTCACGGTCCTGGTGATCGCCTGCCCGCACGCACTGGGCCTGGCCATTCCGCTGGTCATCGCCATCTCCACGGAGCAGGCCGCCCGGGCCGGGGTGCTGATCAAGAACCGGATGGCCCTGGAGCGCATGCGCGCCATCGACGTGGTCCTGTTCGACAAGACCGGCACGCTCACCACGGGCGAGCCTGAGCTCGTGAACGTTGCGGTTGCGGACGGCGGAAATCCGGACCGGCTGCTGGCCCTGGCCGCCGCCGTGGAGTCCGACAGCGAGCATCCCGTGGCCCGCGCCATCGTCCGCGCGGCCCGGAGCCGTAACCTGGCCGTGCCCGCCGCCGCGGACTTCACCTCGCTGACCGGACGCGGCGTCCAGGCCAGCCTGGACGGGCGAACGCTGCACGTGGGCGGGCCGGCGCTGCTGCGCGAACTGGGCGCCGTCGAACCTGCCGAAGTGGCCGCGTCCACCCGCTCGTGGATGGACCGCGGGGCTGCCGTGCTGCACGTGCTCGACGGCGGCCGGGTCCTGGGTGCGGTCAGCCTGGAGGACTCGGTCCGGCCCGAGTCGCGGCAGGCCGTCACTGCGCTGCAAAGCCGCGGGGTCAAGGTGGCCATGGTCACCGGCGACGCACACCAGGTGGCCCGGGCCGTGGCGGCGGACCTGGGCATCGACGAGGTGTTCGCCGAGGTGCTGCCCGCGGACAAGGACAAGAAGGTGGCGGAGCTGCAGGGCCGCGGCCTGAAGGTGGCCATGGTGGGCGACGGCGTCAATGATTCCCCCGCACTCGCCCGCGCCGAGGTGGGCATCGCCATTGGCGCCGGGACGGACGTGGCGATGGAGTCCGCCGGCGTGGTGCTGGCCGGCAACGATCCGCGCGCGGTGCTGTCCATGGTGGACCTGTGCCGGGCAAGCTACCGCAAGATGTGGCAGAACCTGGCGTGGGCCACTGATTACAACATCCTGTCCGTGCCGCTGGCGGCGGGCGTCCTGGCCTTCGCCGGGGTGGTGCTCTCACCCGCCGCCGGTGCGGTGCTGATGTCCGCGTCAACGATCGTGGTGGCGCTGAACGCCCAGCTCCTGCGGCGCCTGAAGCTGAACCCCTCCCAGGTACGTTAGAACAAACCACTCGCGCCAACCCCAGGCACCCACACGGAAGGAGGGACCGCCATGACTGCCCGAACCCGCGCGCTGGCGCCCCTGCTCCGTACGGCCTGGCTCCTCGCAGGCACCCTTGCCCTCATCGCCGGCATCCTGGGCATGCACGTCCTGACCTCCAGCCACGCTTCGCATGCGGCGGCCTCCGGGTACCCAGCCGGACACACCGCCGTCGCGCATTCTGTTGCTGCGCACTCCGCCGCGGTCCAGGACCCGGCGTCCGCCTCCTGCGGCGATGCATGCCCGGCCGTGCATGAAGCAGGCGCGCCCTGCATTCCCCTGGCTCCCACCGGCCCGGTCAGTGTCCCACCGCCGCCGGACGCGCCGGCCGCCTTCCACGTCCAGCCCCGGGACAACCCGTCGGCTGTTTACTCCTACTCGCCACCCGGCCCCACACCCTGCCAGTTGTCCATCAGCCGGACGTAAACCGGGCTGCGCCCCGCCACAAGCCCAGTTCGAATACGTTCCCGAAGGACAACCATGAACACCATCAAGACCCTGTCCATTGCTGCTGCCCTGGCCGCCTCGCTCGGCCTCGCCGGATGCGCCGCCAGCTCCGGCTCCGGCAACCCGATGCCGATGGACCACGGCAACTCCGGCTCAATGTCCGGATCAATGCCCAGCGGCGGCGCAACGCCGGGCGCCGGCGCCGACCACAACCAGGCCGACACCATGTTTGCCCGGATGATGATCCCGCACCACGCGCAGGCTGTGGAAATGAGCGGCATCATTCTGGCCAAGCCGGACATGCCCGCGGAACTCACCGCCGTCGCTACGAAGATCAAGGACGCGCAGGCACCGGAAATCGGGCAGATGACCGGCTGGCTTGAGGCCTGGAACGTGCCTACAGCGATGAGCGACCACTCCGGGCACGGCATGTCCGGCATGGTCGACGACGCCGGGATCGGCAAGCTCAAGGCCGCCATCGGCACGGAGGCGGAACGGCTGTTCCTGGAGCAGATGATCGGCCACCACGAGGGCGCCATTGACATGGCCCAGCAGGAAATCAGCGCCGGGAAGTTCCCCGACGCGCTCCAGCTCAGCCACGCCATCGTGGAGGCCCAGCAAGCCGAAATTACCCGGATGAAGCAGCTGCTGGCCGGCCTCTGACCAGCCCCACCGTGCCTGCCTCCCGCCTTTCACGACGGCGGGAGGCAGGCGTGTTAAGTTGAAAGGCACGGGCCGTACGGTCCTGGGCACCGGCTGGAAAGAGACAATCTCCTTGGACACATCCGCACCAGTAAGAATCCTCACCGTCTGCACGGGCAACATCTGCCGCTCCCCCGTGGCCGAGCGGCTGCTGCAGGCGGGCCTCGACCAGGTGGTGCCTGGAGGCTTCGAGGTGTCCAGTGCCGGGACCCGTGCGCTGGTGGGTGAGCCGATGCAGCCGATCTCGGCGGACATCGTGCGGACGTTCGGCGGAGACCCCGAAGGGTTCGCGGCGCGCCAGCTCACCCCCCGGATCCTGCGGGGCGTGGACCTGGTGCTGACCATGACGGCGGGGCACCGCGGCGAGGTGCTGCAGCTGGATGCCTCCCTGCTCAAGCGGACCTTCACCATCCGCGAGTTCGCCCGCATGCTCGACGTTCTCGACGGGCGCAGCGCGGATGCGCCCGCTGCAGCGCCGCAGGACACGTCCGACGACGGCGGCTGGCTGGCTGCCAACGCGGCGTTCTGGCGGGGCCTTCCGGCCCGTGCGGCCGGGGTGCGCCACCTGGCCCTTCCGCCGGACCCGGCCGATAACGACATCGTGGACCCGTACCGGCGGGCACCGGAGGTTTACCGCCAGATGGAAGACCAACTGGCCCCGGCGATCGTTTCCATCCTCCGCCATGCCCGCCTCAACGCCCCTGCCCGCGGGAACGCGTCCACGCCGCTGTAGGGGAACAGCGAAACCGCAGCGTTCCCCGCGATATCGGCGCGCAGCGCTGCGCAACAGACTGCGGGTTTTCTGTGGATTCCCCCGATGTATGGCTTTTCTGCCGATGCTAATTTTCCGAAATGGGCATCCAGCTGTACCCACCAACCCGCACTCACGCCGCCCGCGCCGCTGAGCCGGAAACACGGCGTCGGCACCGCCTGCGGACAACGTTGCTGGTGCTCGCGGGCATCGTTGCCCTGGTGAC
>JABFWC010000098.1 GCA_013362385.1 Pseudarthrobacter sp. | reverse complement strand
GAAGGGCGACATCTGGTCCAGCGGCACCCGCACCCGGTTTTCCGCATAGAACGTGGCGATCAGTTGGCCATCGGAGGTGAGGACCTTCGTGGCTTGCGACGGCGGCTGGACTTTCAGTTCCGCCGGTAGGCTTTCGAAAAAGCCGATCGAGGTGCTGACCCCGAAGCCCGCTGCAGCGACCGCCGGTACTACGAGGCTGGCCGCCAGCACGCCGCACATCACGCTCGCTGCGAGAAACCCGATAAGCCGTCCAATAGCCCCGGCTCCGCGCCTGCGCTTCCTCTTCTTCGCCATGTTCCAGCCCCCGTACTCGGACGGTGTGAACAGGATACGCCGCCTACCCGGGGCCTTCCAGAGGCCGCAAGGTCAGGATTTGGTCACGCAAAAGCATTGACCGGCGATAGTTACCGACATATCGTTAACTATCGCTGAAGATGCAGCGAACTTGAGAGTGAAAGGAAGATGCCACGATGAAAGGCATATTCGATAACAACCATCCAGGCCCGGAATTCGGCAAAGGCCGCTTTGAACGGGGGAGGGGCCGCAAGGGACCGCACGGACACCGGGGTCCTGGGTTCGGTCCCGGGTTCGGTCCCGGCTTTGGCCCGGGGTTCGGTCCTGGCTTTGGGCCCGGCTTCGGCCCCGGGTTCGGACGCGGGGGCCGGCGTGCAAGCCGGGGCGATGTCCGCGCCGCCATCCTCTCGCTCCTGGCAGAGGCGCCATCCAACGGTTACGGGCTGATCAAGACCATCGCCGAAAAGACCGGCGGGATGTGGCGCCCCAGCCCGGGATCGATCTATCCCACCCTCCAGCAGCTGGTGGATGAGGGGCTGATCGAGGCCCTGAGCGAAGGCCGCGGCACGGAGTTCGCGCTCACGGACGCGGGCAGGGCCTACGTCGCTGAACATGCCGAGGAGATGGAGAACGCCTGGAACGCGGAACCGGACAGCTCCGACCGGGACTTCCACCAGAGCATCGCCAAGTTGATGGGCGCCATCCACCAATTCCGGGCGGGCGTAACAGAGGAACAGCGCGCCGCTGCCATCGAGAAAATGGATGAGACGCGCCGGGCCCTCTACAAGATCCTTGCGGACTGAAGCCGGTTGCCGGCCGGGGCCGGGCTACGCGAAGGAGTCTTCCTTGGCATGCTGTTCCGTCCGGGCCGGCGCTGCGGCAGTGTGGGGTGCCAGCATGTGGCTCAAGCTGCTGAAGCCGGAGCCCATCTCACCGAAGGCGTAGGCGGTCTCGGCGTGCTCGGAGAGATCCACGCCTGCAGTCTCTGCCTCGTGGCTGACGCGGAAGCCCACGGCCTTGTTGATGACGCGGGCGATGCCGAGCGTGCCGAGGCCGGACAGCAGCAGGGTGATCACGACCGCGGCCGTCTGGGCGATCAGCTGCTGCACCCCGCCGCCGTAAAAGAGTCCGCCGCCCTGGCCGTCCACGGGGAGGGCGATGAAACCGAGCGACAGCGTGCCGATGAGGCCGGCACCGAGGTGGACGCCCACGACGTCCAGGGAATCGTCCAGTCCGAAGCGGTACTTGAGGTCGACAAACACAGCGCAAGCGGCCCCGGCCACGATGCCCAGTCCGATAGCGGCCACCGGGCTGATGTTGGCGCAGGAGGGGGTGATGGCCACCGCGCCGGCGACAACACCCGAGGCGGCGCCCAGGGAGGTGGGGTGGCCGTGGCGGATCTTTTCGGTGACCAGCCAGCTCAGCATCGCAGCGGCCGGGGCAACCAGGGTGTTGATCCAGATCAGGCCGGCCTGCTCGGCGCTCGTCGCCGCACCGCCGTTGAAGCCGAACCAGCCGAACCAGAGGATGGCTGCGCCCAGCATGATGAAGGGCAGGTTGTGCGGGCGGTGGTTGGGGTCCTTCGCGAAGCCGTGGCGCTGGCCCACGACGATGGCCAGGACCAGGGCCGCGGTCCCGGAGCTGATTTCCACTACCGCGCCGCCGGCGAAGTCGATGACCTGGCCGAAGATTGCCGTAACGGCACCGCCGGCGCTCATCAGGCCGCCGCCCCAGATCATGTAGGCAAGAGGGCAGTAGATGGCGGTGATCCAGACGGGCACGAACAGGGCCCAGGCGCTGAACTTTGCCCGGTCTGCGATGGCGCCGCTGATCAGCGCGACGGTGATGATGGCGAAGGTTGCACTGTAGCCGGCCTTGAGGAGGTCGGGGGAACCCATGAGGTTCTGCAGCCCGAAGCTCGTGAAGGGGTTGCCAAAGAGGCCCAGCACTCCGTCGCCGGTGGTCATGGAGTAGCCGTAAAGGACCCACACCACGCCGACGATGCCTGCGGAGATGAAACTCATCATGATCATGTTGAGCGCGGCTTTGGCCCGGGTCATGCCGCCGTAGAAGAGGCCAAGGCCGGGGGTCATCAGCAATACCATCGCGGCTGAAATCATCAGCCAGACCTGTTGGGCAGTGATCTCCACCGATAGTCCCTTCGCAACATGAACTCGACTTAGGGCTCGACCGGCCCCTTGCATTTCCCCCGCGTTCCATTTTTCGGGGGACGTGTTTCAGCCAATGCCGCTTAAAGTTGCGGTCACGTTACACAAATGGGTCCTGCGTGAAGTTCGCGTGTCAGCTATGTTTCGGGAATGTAAACGCACCCCCACGGCTGTTCCGTCCACAACTGGTACACCCCGCCAATTTCCCTGAATTGGCGGGGCTCGCTTCGCGCCCCGGGTGAGGTCCGCCGTCGTACGCCCTTTTTCCGCATGTTTCGAAGCGGTGAACCGCGCCTCACACGCTCAGAAGCGGCGGGCGTTGGCCAGCACGGGGAGCTTGGCCCGCACTTCCTCAACTGTTGCCGGATCAATGTCGACGACGGCGAGTTCCGGTTTTCCGCCCAGCGCCACCAAGGGGGACCCCAGCGGTGTGATGACGGCACTGTGTCCGATCCCGGTGGGTGCCGCCCCCGCGGGACCGGCGCCGACGGTTTCGGGATCGCCCTGGCCGCAGGCAACCACGAAGGCGGTGCTGTCCAGTGCCCGGGCGCGCACCAGCAGGTCCCACTGCTCGGCCTTGCCTTCGCCGGCGCCCCAGGAGGCGCACACAATGTTCACTTGGGCGCCTGCATAGGCGTTGGCGGTGAAGAGGGCGGGAAAGCGGACGTCGTAGCACGTGGCCAGGCCGAATACCACGCCGTCCAGCTCAAAAGTCACGGGTGCGTCGCCGGCATCGACGGTCTTTGACTCGGTGAACCCGAACGCGTCAAAGAGGTGGACCTTGTCATACGACGTGTCCACTCCGGGGCCCGTGACCAGGAGCGTGTTGCGGACGCGGCCCTCCTTCCCTGGCGTGAACATTCCCGCGACGATCACAATGTCCAGGTCCTTGGCGATCCGGCGGACCTCGCTGGCCCACGGACCGTCCAGGGGCTCGGCGATATCTTTGAGGGAATGGCCAAACGCGCGCATTGTGGCCTCGGGAAAGACCACCAGCCGGGCGCCGGAATCCTTGGCCTGGCCGGCGAAGTCCCGGATCAGCTCCAGGTTGGCTGTGGTATCGGCGCTGCTGATGATTTGGGCGACTGCGAGGCGCATGGAAGAACTCCGATCTATGTAGGCGGAAAAAGGCGCCCGGGCCGTAGCCGGACCCGGGCGCCTGGGATGCTTAGGTAAAGCTACTGCCGGTAGCCCTCAACCTCGCTGACGGGCCGCGCCTGGGCGTCGTTGGGGTTCTCGCCGGAGTCCTGCTTCGCCCGCCGTTGGCGGAGCAGGTCCCAGCACTGGTCCAGGCTTTCCTCGACACGCTTCAGCCGGGCCTGGTCGGGCACCTGGCCTTCCCCTGTGCCTTCCCGGAGGGAGTGTTCCTCCTCCACCAAGGCCTGGATGCGCGTCAGGATGTCCTCATCGTTCATGGCTTTTCCCTTCCTCCGGTCCGGTCCCCTTCAGCCTACGGAGTCGGTGGTGAAGCCACCAGCCCCCGCGCTGTACCATCAACTTCATGCCCACCGCGCTCGATATGGCAGGTCCCATCCTGGAAATGGTCACCTGGTTGTGCCTGCCGGCCGGGCTCGGACTGCTCTTTTATGCGGGCTTCCTGCGCCGCTTCGTGCACCCGTGGGACGTGGCCGAGGCGGTGGTGTACTCGGACCGCACCGGTGTGGGCTTCCGGTGGGCGGACCGCAAAGGCCTGCTGCATCAGGCGCCCATGTCCCCGCACGACATCAAGGACATGGCTCCCGGCGACACTCTGCCAATCTACTACCACCCGAAGCGTCCCACCCAGTGGCAGGCAACGGCGCCGGAGGAAGCCGGCAGGACGGCAGCGGTCCTGGGCCGCTGCCTGACGGCACTGGGCACGGTGGCAATGCTGGGCGGCTTCGTCCTGCCGATGTTCTAGGCGCTAGCTCGTCAGCACCACAACAACGCCCAGGACGCCCAGCGCCACGCCGGCAAAGGCGGTCCAAAGCACCGCGGAAATATCCGCTTCAACACTTTCGCCCGCCAAACCCTGGGCCCTGGCCCGGTAGCGGCTGCGCTGCGTGAGGTAGATGGCCAGGGCTGCGCCGGCAGAGACGGCAAAAAGCATCAGGATGGGAAGCCCGTATACGGGCAGCCAGCGCAGGAAGAAGGCGCTCGCGGTCACTAGCGCGAGCATGGTGCGGCCCCATGCCAGGGTGGTCCGCTCAGGCTGGAGCCCCGGGTCGCCGTGCGGGCTCGGGGTGCGGGATGCCATGGACGCTCAGCGCAGCAGGATGAAAACGACGACGACGGCGGCCGCCAGGGCGCCTGCCCCGGCCAACAGGGGCACAAGGAGCGGCAGGGGGAGCGGCGCCTTATTGCGCATGCTGCGTTCCACCCGGAGCCACCGAACTGCCGCCCCGCCGCTGAGCATCATGCCCAGCAGCAGCAGGATGACGGCAAGGCCTTTGCGGACCGGTTCCAGGAACAGGCCGGAGGTAAACGCCTCGACCGCGATGCCGCCGGCGAGCATTGCCAGGGATGTACGGATCCACGCCAGGAAAGTCCGCTCGTTGGCCAGGGTGAAACGCGGATCGGGTTCCTCGCCGCCGGGCAACAGCCGCCGGGCGAGCCTGCCCCGGGAAGGGGGTCCCGCGGCCGGCGTGGGCTGCTCGCTGTTGGTCACGGGGCCAGTCTAGCGGCGGGCAAACATGATCACGGCCACGCCCAGCAGGCACACCAGGGACCCTGTGATGTCCCAGCGGTCAGGGCGGAAACCATCAAAAACAACGGCCCAGACCAGCGACCCTGCTACAAACACTCCGCCGTACGCCGCAAGGATCCGTCCGAAGTGCGCGTCGGGCTGGAGGGTGGCCACGAAGCCGTAGGCGCCAAGCGCGAGGACGCCAAGTCCGGCCCACCACCACTCCCTGCCCTCGCGGACCGCCTGCCACACGAGCCAGGCGCCCCCGATCTCCGCTACTGCGGCCAGCGCAAACAGCACGATGGTCTTGAAGACATTGACGGTTTCCTGGGGCGTATCCACCCCGCCATCATTGCAGCCGGGAATGATCGCTGCGGCCCCGCGGTTGCCGCTTCCATGGAGCGCATCGGATTTCTGTCATTCGGCCATTGGGGTCCCGGCCAGGGTTCCCGCACCAGGACTGCCGCGGACGCGCTGCTCCAGGGGATCGAACTGGCGGTGGCCGCCGAAGAGCTCGGGGTGGACGGCGCCTTTTTCCGTGTCCACCACTTCGCCCGCCAGCAGGCGTCGCCGTTTCCCCTTCTCTCCGCAATCGCTGCCCGCACCAGCCGGATCGAAATCGGCACCGGTGTGATCGATATGCGGTACGAAAACCCGCTGTACATGGCGGAGGAGGCCGCTGCGACGGACCTGATCAGCGGCGGAAGGCTGCAGCTGGGCATCAGCCGCGGTTCACCCGAGCCCGCCCGCGAAGGCGCCTCGGCATTCGGGTACCGCCCGCAGCCCGGGGAGACGGACGCCGACATGGCCCGCCGCCACACCGCGGACTTCCGCAGGGCCATTACCGGCGCCGGCGTGGCCCAAGCGGATCCCCGGTACGCCGGGGGCGCCACCGGGCTCCTCCCCGTCCAGCCCCAGTCTCCGGGTTTGGCGCAGCGCATCTGGTGGGGTGCGGGCACGCGCAAGACCGCGGTCTGGGCCGCGGAGCTGGGCATGAACCTGATGAGTTCCACCCTGCTCACCGAGGACACCGGCGTGCCGTTCCACGAGCTGCAGGCAGAGCAGATCCAACTGTTTAGGGATGCCTGGGCCGCCGCGGGCCACGCGCACAGTCCCCGCGTTTCGGTCAGCCGCAGCGTCCTGCCCATCGTGGATGAAGAGGACAACTACTACTTTGCCGGCAGTGCCCTGCGCGACGGCAGAGACCAGGTAGGCGTCATCGACGGGCTGACCGCCAGGTTCGGCAAGAGCTACGCCGGCCCGCCCGACCAGTTGGCGGAACAACTTGCGGCGGATACGGCCGTCCAGGCGGCCGACACCCTCCTGCTGACCGTTCCCAACCAGCTCGGTGTGGACTTCAACGCCAAGCTGCTGGGCAACGTCGTCAAATTCATCGCACCGGCCCTGGGTTGGAACAGATGAGTGGTTGGAACAGATGAGCGGTTGGAACAGGTGATTTGCTTGGAACAGGCGATGGATGGGTACAACTTAAGGGTCGGGACAAGTAGGGCCGAAAGCAGTCCGGGAACTCTCTGGCGGCGCGGGCCGTTACCCTTTAAGTGCGGCTTGGGGGCTTAGCGCCAAACCAGTGTGACTGCGGAACGGTCATGTGACGGAGAGAGAGAAATATGGCTCGCGCCGCCCTAGGCTTTAACGCATGATCCGGCTACGACAGCTGGCCCAGGCGGCCTCCGTGCTTACCACGCCTCTGGCACCAGAGGACGTCCTCGCCCTCTTCAACCCTGTCTACTCTGCCCGGCAGCTGCGCGGCGTGGTCACCCGGGTAGTACAGGAAACAGCGCAGTCCGCCACGATCTTCTTCCGCCCCGGCCGCGGCTGGAAGGCGCACCTTGCCGGACAATGGGCGCGCATCGGCGTAGAACTCGACGGCGTCCGCCACTGGCGCTCCTACTCGCTCAGCGCCCCCGCAGGCAAGGACCCGGCCATCACCGTCACCGACGTCGGTGCCGTCTCGGGGACGCTGGTGCGCACCACCCGCCCGGGCGACGTCCTCTTCCTGGCGCCCCCGCAGGGCGACTTCGTGCTCCCCGAGCACCCCCGGCCGCTGCTGATGGTCACCGCCGGCAGCGGCATCACGCCGGTGATGTCCATGATCCGCACCCTTGTGCCGCGGCGCCCGGATGCCGACGTCGTACTGGTCCATTCTGCCCGTACACCTGGGGACAGCCTGTTCCGCGAGGAACTTGCCGAGCTGGCGGACCAGTTTCCCAACTTCCGCCTGGCCCACTGGTTCACCGGCGAGCAGGGCCGGATGGACCTGACCAGCACGGCCCAGCTTGACGAGATCTGCCCCGACTGGAGGGAACGGGCAGCCTACGCCTGCGGCCCGGACAGCTTCCTGGATGACGCCGAGGCGCTGTGGAAGCGGGCGGCATTGACCACGCGCGCGCCCGGCACTGAGGTTGCCGTCGCGGGAGACCCCGGCAACCTCATGATCGAACGCTTCAACACCACCTTCGCCGCCGGCGTCGGGCACGACGGCGGCCTGGTCACCTTCGAGGCTTCGGACCGTGAGGTGGAGGCCGACGGCGATACGCCCATCCTCGACGTCGGCGAGGACGCGGGGGTGCTGATGCCCAGCGGCTGCCGGATGGGGATATGCCACAGCTGCCTCACCCCGCTGCTGGCGGGACAGGTCCGCGACCTTCGCACCGGGGAAGTCCATGGCGACCCCGGCCAACTGATCCAAACGTGCGTCTCGGCAGCCGCCGGACCCGTCAACCTCGAACTCTGAGGAGCACTACCGTATGTCTGTCATCGCACCCGCAGAAACCAAATCCGCCGGCAGCTCAAGGACGCGCCCCGGCAAGTTGGCCG
>JABFWC010000287.1 GCA_013362385.1 Pseudarthrobacter sp. | reverse complement strand
GAGAAGGTCTACGTCCTCACCGGCGCCCTAACGTACATCGCCATCACCTTGGTCCTGGTCCTGGCGTCTCCGGGGGTGGACGCCCGCGGCATGGTGTTGGCTGCCATGGTGGTCCTGTGGGCGGGGCGGCTGGGCAGCTTCCTGTTCCAGCGGATCCGCAAGCACGGCAAGGACGACCGCTTCGACGAACTCAAACCGGACTTCGCCCGCTTCCTGAACACCTGGACCATCCAGGGACTGTGGGTGGTGCTCACGGCGGCGCTGGCGTGGGTCGCCATCACGTCGGACAAGAAGGTTGGCCTGGACGGGTTCTTCTGGGCGGGCCTGCTGGTCTGGGCCGCGGGCATCACCGTCGAGACCGTGGCGGACCTCGAGAAGGCCCGCTTCAAAAACGACCCCGCCAACCGGGGCCGGTTCATCAGCACCGGCCTCTGGTCAAAGTCCCGCCACCCCAACTACTTCGGCGAGATCACCCTGTGGGTGGGCGTCGCCATCATCGCCCTGCCCGTGCTGCAGGGCTGGCAGTGGGCCGCCCTCATCTCCCCGGTGTTCGTGGCCCTGCTGCTGACCAAGGGCAGCGGCGTGCCGCCCCTGGAAAAGAAGGCCGACAAAAAGTGGGGCGGCCAGCCGGACTACGAGGCGTACAAGAAGGCCACGCCCGTGCTGGTGCCCCGGCTCAAGTAGGGGCTTCTTTGGTGAAACGTACGACGGCGGCATCCGGCCCGGCTGCCGTAGCGGTTAGTGGTTACTGAGGTCCGGGCCGATTCCGACCTAAACCCTGCTACGTCTACTGCAAGCGCTTGCGAAACTGGCGCTCCGCCGCTTAGCGTAGATGTGTGCCCCCAACAGTTGAGCAGGTAGCCGAGCGCGCCAAGGTCTCCGTCTCCACGGTGTCCCGCGCCCTCCGGGACATTCCTGGAATTTCGGCCGCCACTCGCAAGCGCGTGCAGGAAGCTGCCGAGGAGCTTGGTTACGCCATCTCGCCCAGCGCCTCAAGGCTGGCCACCGGCCGCACCCGGACGGTCGCCGTCGTCGTCCCTTTGCTCGCGAAGTGGTTCTTTGCGGAGGTCATCGCGGCAGCCGGCCGGGTACTTAGCCAGGCGGGCTACGACGTGCTCCTGGTGGAACTGTCCACCCCGGAACTGCGGGAGGCGTTCTTCGCCGGCCCGCGGCTGCACGGCCGCTCCGACGCCGTCCTGGTCGTCGCCCTCCAGCTCGCGCCGGACGAACTCGCCGCGCTGCAGGGACAGGGCCAGGCCGTCGCCCTGGTCGGTTCCGAACGGGAAGGGGCCTCCTCGGTCCGGGTGGAGGATCGGGCCGGCGGCCGGGCGGCGACGCGGCACCTGCTGAACCTCGGCCACGAACGGATAGCGTTCCTGGGCATCCGCGAGGCGGAAGGATCGCCCCTAGGCGGGGTGCCGCCCGCGGAGCGCCTCCAGGGATACCGGGAAGCGCTCGTCGAGGCGGGGCTGCCGGAAGAGCCGGCGCTGGAGGCCGCCGTCGAAAATACGGTCGACGCGGGGGCGGCGGCAATGAGCGCATTCCTCACTGCGGCGGAACCTCCGACGGCGGTGGTCGCCGCGTCGGACGAACTTGCCTTCGGGGCGGTGGCCACCCTCCGCGGCGTGGGGCTGAGCGTCCCCGGCGACTTTTCCGTCGTCGGGTACGACAACCACGAACTGGCCGGCGCGGTCAGCCTGACAACCATGGACCACGGCGTGGCTGAGCAGGGGCGGCGCGCCGCCGAGGCCATCCTCGGAGCCTTGTCCGGTGCTCCGGCGTCGTCAGGCCGCATCGAACCCCGGCTGGTGGTCCGGGGCACCACAGCTCCGCCAAGGCGCCTCCGCCGCGCCGCGCAAACGAACTAGACCGAAACCCCTGAGAGGAAACCATGGAATACCGCAAGCTTGGCAATTCCGGCATGTACGTCAGCGCCATCGCCTACGGCAACTGGACCACGCACGGCGAACAGATCGACCAGGACGCCGCCACCGAGTGTGTCCGCACCGCCCTGGACCTGGGGATCACTACATTCGACACGGCGGACGCCTACGCCGGCACGAAGGCCGAA
>JABFWC010000429.1 GCA_013362385.1 Pseudarthrobacter sp. | reverse complement strand
GTTCTGATCGACGCTGTTCCGTGGCGCACAGGAGGAAGCGGCGGCCCTGCCCCGGCTTCCTCCCAGGCCCAGCCAGCGGTGGGCACCCGGGCAACCCCGGGCACCCCAACCCTGGGAATTCCACCGACGCCGGGAACCCGGGGTGGCACCGAAGGCCCGCGCCCCGGTACAGGCGTTGAGCAGGGCGTCGGGCCTGACTTTGATCCGGACCACGATGGCCAGACCGTCATGAAGGGCAGCTTGCCCGGTCTGTCGGCACAGCGGCCTCCGGTCGCCGCGCCGACGCGGGATGATGCGGCCAACGGTCCGCTCGTGCTGGCACGGGTGTGTGTACAGGGGCACCCCAACCCGCCCACTGCCGCGCACTGCGCCTGCGGGGCTTCCCTGTTGCCTGACGCCGTGCAGGTGCCCCGGCCCCGGCTGGGGCGGATGCGCCTGTCCACCGGCGAACTGCTGGACCTTGACCAGTCGATGGTGATCGGCCGCCAGCCGTCCGTGTCCCGGGTGCAGGGCGGCGTTATGCCCCGCCTGGTGCAGGTGGCCAGCCCCGGCGGCGACATTTCCCGGTCCCATGTGGAGGTGCGGCTCGAGGGCTGGCACGTGATGCTCTGCGACCTGAAGGCCACCAACGGCACTGTCCTGGTCCGGGAAGGGCAGCCGCCGCGGCGCCTGGCCCAGAACGAGATGGCCATCCTGCTCGACGGGGACATTGCCGAACTGGGCGACAACATCTCACTGCGTTTTGAGGAGATTCCTTGAGTTCCAAACGGCCCGTCGCGCCGCCGCCCCGGATCCCGGGATTCACCTACATCAGCCTGCTCGGCTCCGGCGGCTTCTCCGACGTCTACCTCTACGAGCAGGACAGGCCCCGGCGCAAGGTCGCCGTGAAGGTGCTGCTGTCCGACCTCAAGACCGAAGGGGCGCGCCGCCGTTTCGAGTCCGAGGCCAACCTGATGGCGCAGCTGTCCTCGCACCCCTACATCGTCACCATCTTCGAGGCAGAGGTCACCGACGACGGGCACTCCTACCTGGCCATGGAGTACTGCTCCCGGCCAAGCCTGGACGTCCGCTACCGCCGCCAGCGCTTCAGCGTGGACGAGGTCCTGGCCGTCGGCATCCAGGTGGCCTCCGCCGTCGAAACCGCCCACCGGGCCGGCATCGCCCACCGCGACATCAAGCCTGCCAACATCCTGGTCACGGACTACAACCGTCCGGCGCTGACCGACTTCGGCATCTCCGGCACCCTGGCCGGTGACGGGGACGACGACAGCGGCATGTCGATCCCGTGGTCCCCGCCGGAACAGTTCCGGGACGGCAGCGTCGACGGCGTCATGGTGGACGTCTGGGCGCTCGGAGCCACCCTCTACACGCTGCTGGCCGGCCGGTCGCCGTTCGTGCTGCCCGGATCCGACAACTCCCAGCGTGAACTGATCAACAGGATCAGCAACATGGCGCTGCCGCGGCTGGGCCGGGCGGATGTGCCCGAGTCCCTGGAGCTGGCGCTGGCCACCGCCATGGCGAAGTCGCCGCAGTCGCGGTACTCGTCGGCGCACGCGTTCGCCCTGGCCCTGCAGCGGATCCAGGCCGAGCTCAACCTCTCGGTCACCCCGTTCGAAGTCCTTGAGGAGCCGCAGCACGAGGAGAGCCACCCGGACGACGCTGCCGAGGAAACCCGGGTCCGCAGCATCGCCGCGATCGACCCCGAACGCACCGGCAGCGCTCCCACCTTCCCGGCACGCACCCGCCCCGACGGGCCTGCCCCGGCGGTCCCGCCGTCGCACGCCGCCCCGTCTTTCCGCGCCTTTCCGCCGGCAGCCCACGACGCGGGCGGCCAGGCAACGCACGACGCCGGCCCGCAGGAATGGGCGCAGGCGACGGTACTGCGCCGCGGTGCCGGCAGCGCCCCAGCGGCTGCGGAGGTTGCGTCCGACGCGTATGCCGCCGACACGACGATCCACCGCCCCGCGCCGGTCGACGAACCTGCCGGGGACGACCGTCCGGGCGCGGACCATGGCAAGCGCAACCTTTGGCTCGCCATTGCCGGCGGGACGCTGCTGGCACTCGCCGCCGTCGTGGGCCTGGTGGTGGCCAACGCCGCGCCCGGTCCACCGAAGACGGTCGCCACGCACCAGGCGGGCAAACCGCCCGCGGACGCCTTGGACAACGGCACGGTGCCCGATGTCGAGGGCCTCGCCGGGGCCATCGCCGGTGACGGCAACGCCACCTTCACCTGGAAGAACCCGCAGCCCAAGGACGGGGACACCTACAAGTGGCGGGTGTACACCATCGGCGGCGGGGGAGAGTTCCAGGCCATCGCGCAGCCCCCGGTAAAGGTCAAGGCCAACCCCTCCGGGCAGACCTGCGTCCAGGTGATGATCGTCCGCTCGGACGGCGCATTCTCGCCCATGGAGGCCGCATCCATCGCCTGCACCGGTCCATGAGCCGCCAGCCGGCACACGACCACCAGCACTCCGGTTTTCCGGAAAAGTTCTGCCCTGAGGAGGCACAGATCATGGGGGATCTAGCGATAGATTTCTGTGGCGAATGGTACGAGCCATCGGACGAAGACGTTTTCAACATCGGCCGCGAGGGTGACCTCGAAGTGGACGACAACCCCTACCTGCACCGGCAGTTCCTGCAGGTGGCCCGCTATGACGGCATCTGGTGGCTCAGCAACGTGGGAAGCATGCTGTCAGCGACCGTGGCCGACGCCTCCGGCGGCATGCAGGCCTGGCTGTCACCCGGCGCGCGGATCCCACTGGTTTTCAGCCATACCAACATCATTTTCACGGCCGGACCCACCACGTACGAATTCGCCGTGCACCTGAAGACCCCCTCCTTCCGACAGGAGGCGCGCGAGGGCATTAGCAGCGGGGACACCACCATCGGTCCGGTGGTCTTCACGGACGCGCAGAAAGCGCTGATCGTGGCGCTCGCCGAACCCGTCCTTCGGCGCGAAGGCACCGGCTTCAGCACCATCCCGTCCTCCGCCGCCGCCGCCAAGACCCTGGGCTGGGCACTGACCCGGTTCAACCGGAAACTGGACAACGTCTGCGACAAGCTGGACCGGGTGGGTGTCGTGGGGCTGCGCGGGGGAGGCGGCAAGCTCGCCACCAACCGGCGCGCCCGGCTCGTGGAGCATGCCGTGACCACCCATCTGGTGACCGCCGACGACCTGTACCTGCTGGAGAAGATGAGGGGCGTGGACGAAGGATGAGGATCCGGCTGACACTCCGCCGGGAACCCGCCGACGCCAAGGACCTGGCCGTCACGGTGGACGGCATGGCCACCGTAGCTGATATCGCCAGCGTCCTGTGGGCCGCGGACCCCGACCGCAAGGGGACGCCCGTCCCGGAGAACCTCTCCCTGCGCATCGACGAAGCATTCGTGGGCGCCGGCATCAGCGGCAACGTCCTGGCCCGCGGAGACAACCTGCTTGAATCAGGCCTGCGCCCCGGCTCCGTGGTGTCGCTGGCACAGGTCAGCGAGCAGTTCCACGAGCCGGGTGCCGGGCGGGGGCCCGCCGCCGCCACGCTGCGGGTGCTGTCCGGGCCCGACGCCGGCCGCGAATTTTCGCTGCCCACCGGCACCAGCTACATCGGCCGGGACAGGGACGTGGACATCCGCCTGACGGACCCCCTGACCTCCAAGCGGCACGCCCGCATCACCGTCGCTGACGGCATCGAAATCGTGGACACCAACTCCGCCAACGGGCTGCTGATGGACGGGCTTCCCGTCACCCGGGCCACCCTGAACTCCTCCGACACGGTGACCCTGGGCGACACCACCGTGACGGTGGTTCCGCTGGGGCACAACCATGCGTCAGCGCCGTCGTCGCCGCTGGTCAATTTCAACCGCTCGCCGCGCGTGGTTCCCCGGTTCGAACCGGCTAAGCGGGTCCTTCCCGCCGGGCCCAGGCGCCCCGAAGACCACCCCTTCCCGTACATCATGCTGATCGCACCGCTGATGATGGGTGCCGTCATTTTCGCGGTCACGCAGAACATGCTTTCGGTCGTGTTCATGATGCTGATGCCGCTGTTCATCGTGGGCCACTACGTGGACCAGAAGATGCGGACCCGCAGCCAGCAAAAGGAACAGCTCAAGCAGTTCCGGGCCGCCATGGCGGCCTTCCGCCAGGACCTGACAGAGCTGCAGCAGGTGGAACGGGCCGTCCGGCTGCAGGAAGCGCCCTCCGTCAGCGACACCGTTGACGCCATCTACAAGCTCGGCCCGCTGCTGTGGACCCACCGCCCGGAACACGGCTCCTTCATGGGCCTGCGGTTCGGACTGGGCACCGCGCCCTCCAGGATCCCGCTCGAGGAACCGTCCAGCAACGACACCGAGGTCCAGTACAGCCGCGAAATCCAGGACTGCCTCAAGCAGTTCAGCGTGATCGAGGGCGTGCCCGTGGTCTCCCAGCTGCGGACCTCCGGAGCCCTGGGCATCGCAGGTGCCCGCGGCCTGGTGGACGACGTGGCCCGCGGCGTGGTGCTGCAGCTGCTAGGCCTGCATTCCCCGGCTGAGGTGGTCCTGACGGCCATCACGTCCGCCCAGTCGCGTGGGCGCTGGAACTGGCTCCAGTGGCTGCCGCACGTCGGCTCGGGCCACAGCCCCCTCGGCGGCGACCACCTCGCCGCCGGATCCGCTGGCGGGTCCTCCCTGCTGGCACGCCTCGAAGACCTGGTAGAGGCCCGCGAGGCTGCTGCCAAACGATCCGGCCCCGGCCTGCGGCCCGCACTGGACCCTGCAAAGCACGAGGTGGAGGAACCGGTCCTGCCGGCCGTGCTCGTCATCGTGGAGGACGACGCCCCCGTGGACCGCGGCCGCCTCACCCGGCTGGCCGAGCGTGGACCCGATTCCGGCGTCCACGTCCTGTGGGTGGCCACGGACATCCAGGCCCTCCCGGCCGCCTGCCGCGACTTCATGGTGGTGGACGGCGACCACGGCACCACCACCGGCCAGGTCCGGCTGGGCCGCCACACCTACCCTGTCAGCTGCGAAAGCGTGGACGCCGAGCTCGCGGGGCAGCTCGCCCGAATGCTCGCACCCGTGGTCGACGTGGGCAAACCAGTCAACGACGACTCCGACCTGCCGCGGGCGGTGTCCTACGCCACCCTGATTGGCAAGGACTTCCTGGACAACCCGCAGGCCGTGGCCGAACGCTGGGCTGAAAACAATTCCGTGCATGCCACCGCCGTGGCCAACCGCAAGGACAACGGCACCCTCCGGGCCCTGGTGGGTTCAAAGGGCATCGAACCGCTCTACCTCGACCTGAAGAACGAAGGCCCGCACGCCCTGGTGGGCGGCACCACCGGCGCGGGTAAATCCGAATTCCTCCAGTCCTGGGTGATGGGCATGGCCGCCGCCTACAGCCCCGACCGGGTGAGCTTCCTCTTCGTGGACTACAAGGGCGGGGCCGCTTTCGCCGACTGCATCAACCTGCCGCACACGGTGGGCCTGGTCACCGACCTTTCCCCGCACCTGGTGCGGCGGGCACTGACCTCGCTGCGTGCGGAACTGCACTACCGTGAGCAGCTGCTGAACCGGAAGAAGGCCAAGGACCTGCTGGCGCTGCAGCGCGAGGCGGACCCGGAAGCCCCGCCGTACCTGGTCATCATCGTCGACGAATTCGCGGCGCTGGCCAACGAGGTGCCGGAGTTCGTGGACGGAGTGGTGGACGTTGCCGCCCGCGGCCGTTCCCTGGGCCTGCACCTCATCCTGGCCACCCAGCGTCCGGCCGGCGTCATCAAGGAAAGCCTGCGGGCCAACACCAACCTGCGCGTGGCACTGCGGATGGCGGACGAGGATGACGCCACGGACATCCTCGGCGTCGCGGACGCCGCCTACTTCGACCCCGCCATTCCCGGGCGCGGTGCAGCCAAGACCGGGCCGGGCAGGATCCAGGGGTTCCAGACCGGCTACGCCGGCGGCTGGACCACCGGGAAGCCGCAGCCGCCCCAGATCGACATCGTGGAGATGGCGTTCGGCTCCGGACCCAGCTGGGAACCGCCCGCTCCCGAACAGCCGGTGGCCGCCGAACCCGCAGGCCCCAACGACATCGCCAGGATGACGGCGAACATCGTCCGGGCCGCCGACGCCCTGGCCATCCAGCCGCCGCGCAAGCCGTGGCTCGACGAACTGGCCAAGACCTACGACTTCTCCAAGCTGCCAAACCCGCGGACGGACGCGCAGCTGCTGCTGGGTGTCGCCGACGACCCCGTGCACCAGGACCAACCCACCGTGTTCTACGAACCGGACCGGGACGGGAACATGGCCATCTACGGCACGGGCGGTTCCGGCAAGTCCGCAGCCCTGCGCGGCATCGCCATTGCCGCCGCCGTGACCCCGCGGGGCGGCCCCGTCCACGTGTACGGCATTGACTGCGGCTCCGCCGGTTTGCGGATGCTGGACGAGCTGCCCCACGTGGGCGACATCATCGACGGCGACGACGTCGAGCGCGTAGGGCGGCTGCTGCGGCTCCTGCGCGACGTGGCCGAGCAGCGCGCGGCCCGGTTCGCCGAGGTCCGGGCCTCCACCATCGTGGAGTACCGCAGGCTCGCCGGCCGGCCGGACGAGAAGCGGATCTTTGTCCTGGTGGACGGCATGTCCGCGTTCCGGGAAGCCTACGAGCACAGCAAGCTGTCCGGGCTCTGGGACATCTTCCTCCAGCTCGCCACCGACGGCCGCCCCCTCGGAATCCACCTGGTCGTGACGGGGGACCGGCCCAGCGCCGTCCCCGCGTCGCTCCTCGCCTCGATCCAGCGGCGCCTGGTCCTGCGCCTGTCCTCAGAGGACGACTACATCACCCTGGACGTGCCCCGCGACGTCCTGTCCGCCACGTCGCCTCCGGGCCGCGGGGTCCTCGACGGGTTGGAAGTCCAGCTGGCCGTCCTTGGCGGCAACTCGAACCTTGCCCTGCAGGCCCGCGAAGTCCATAAGCTCAGCGAGGCGATGCTGCGCCAGGGGCTGGACACCGCACCCGCGATCGAACGGCTCCCGGAGCAGGTGGACCTGGACGTCCTGCCCGCCGGCACCGCCGACCTGCCGGTCATCGGCGTTGACGACGAATCCCTGCAGCCGGCTGAGATCATGGCCCATGGTCCGCTGCTCCTTGCCGGGCCGCCGGGGGCCGGCCGCACCGTGGCCCTGGTGACCCTGGCATACGCGCTGCGCCGCTCCAACCCCGGGACGGAGCTGATCTACATCGGCTCCCGGCGCTCCGCCGTCGCGTCCCTGCCCATCTGGAGCCGCACCGTCGTGGGCGCGGACGACCTCGCGGAAGTGGTGGAGGACCTGGTGGAACATTCCACCGGAAATCCCGGATCCCTGGCCTTCTTCATCGAAGGGCTCACCGAATTCACCGACACGCTTGCCGAGTCCGGGATGGCGCAGCTGGTCACGGCATCCCTCAAGGCAGACCAGTGGGTCATCGGCGAATCGGAGTCCTCCACCTGGTCCTCCGCCTGGCAGCTTGCACAGCCGTTCAAGTCCGGCCGCCGCGGCCTGCTCCTCAACCCGGGCGACATCGAGGGGGACAGCCTGCTCAGCACGTCCCTGGGCCGGGTCAGCCCCGACTTCATCCCCGGCCGCGGATACATCGTGGGCCGCGGCAAGGCCCGCAAAATTCAGGTGGCGCTGCCGCCTGAAAACAGGGACTGAAGGCAGGCAGCCGCGAGGGCGCAACGTCCCGCGATTTGCGGCGCCCGGCAAGGTATAGAAGACTCGTACGGAACCCAGAAGGCCGCGGACGGGGGGATTCGTGGGCGTCGAAAGGTAACAATGCCCCCCTCCTCCCCAGCAATCAGGGCTGTCCCCGCAGCCCTCTCCACCGGCGTCCTCGCGCTCTCGCTAGGCCTGCCTGCGAGCGTTCCCGCCATGGCCGATTCCCCGGTTCCGACCCCCGCCGCCACCTCGGCCGCGCCAACCCCCACTACGGACACGGCCCCGGACAGAACGGCCGATGCCCGGCCGGACAAACCGAAGGTCACCGATCCGCCCGGACAGGGCGCGCCGGTCCAG
>JABFWC010000355.1 GCA_013362385.1 Pseudarthrobacter sp. | reverse complement strand
TGCCGGCGAACACGAAGTGGTTTGCCCGGATAGCCGTGCAGCAGCTACTGCTCGGCGCCCTGTCCGGCATGCACCTGAAGTGGCCCAAGGCGCAATTCGATGTTGCGGCAGAGCGGGAACTGGTAGCCCGTTCCTGAACGCAGCGCTTTAGCCAGACAGTCAGAGCGGCTGGTCGCGGGCGGCGGCCAGCCGTTTGCGTGCGCCCTCCAGCCATTCTTCGCAGCGCGCAGCCAGCGCCTCGCCGCGTTCCCAGAGGGCCAGAGACTCCTCCAGGCTGGCCCCTCCTGCCTCCAGCCGGCCTACGACGGCGATGAGCTGCTCGCGGGCCTCCTCGTAGCTGAGCGCCGCGACGTCGGACCCGGGCTTGTTTTCTGTCATGCGTTCTCTTCCACTTCCTGGTGATGGTCTGGGTTTCCTGGCTGTAGCCCGCCAGTGGACGTGGCACCGAAGCGGCCTTCCGCCACACGGATGGACAGGGCAGCACCCGCCGGGGCCTCGGCGGGACGCCGGACCACGGCGTGCCCGGCCTCGGCGAGCCTTGCGGCCCGGTTTCCGGCCAGTTCGACGACGGCGTACCCCCGGTCCAGCGTCTTCTGCGGGGAGAGCGCGCGCACCTGGGCCTTCAGGTGCTCCAGCTGGTCGGCGGCGCGGACCACCGTTGAGCTGACGGCTGCGGACGAGCGGCGAAGCAGGCGCTCGATTTCCTCGGCCCTGACCGTCACTAGTCCCTCCGGTGCGGCCAGTACGGGCCTGGAATGCAGCGACGCCAGCCGGTCCGTTTCGCGGTCCACCAGCCGTTCCATGCACCGGCGCAGCTGCTCCCGGGCCTGCCGCACGCCGGCAAGCTCCTCGGAGACCTCAGGGACGATCCGTTTGGCGGCGTCGGTGGGGGTGGAAGCGCGCAGGTCCGCGACGTCGTCCAGCAGCGGCCGGTCCGCCTCATGCCCGATCGCACTGACCACGGGCGTGGCGGCTGCGGCAACGGCCCTGACCAGGTCTTCACTATTGAACGGCAGGAGGTCCTCGAGCGCTCCGCCGCCGCGCGCGATGACGATGACGTCCACCTCGGGCCGCGCATCCAGTTCGCGCAGGGCGCGGACAACCTGGGACACCGCAGTGTTACCTTGGACCGCCACTTCACGGATTTCAAACTCAACTGCGGGCCACCTCAGGGCGGCGTTGCGCAGGATATCCTTCTTCGCATCCGAGTCACGGCCCGTGATCAGGCCGATGCGATGCGGTAGCAGCGGCAACGGCTTTTTCCGGGAATCGGCAAAGAGGCCTTCCGCCGCCAGGGCCTGGCGCAGCCGTTCGATCCGGGCCAGGAGGTCACCCAGCCCGACGGGCCGGATATCGCGCACCAGCATGTTGAGCCGGCCTGTCTTCAGCCAGAATTCGGGCTTGAGGAGCGCCGCCACCCGCGAGCCCCGCTCCAGGGGCAGGTTCTGGCGTTCCAGTACCTTGGTCCACACGGATGCCGGCAGGGAAACTTCCGCGTCCACGTCCCGAAGGGTGAGGTAGGCGTTGGTGCCGCGGCGGTTCATTTCGATGACCTGGCCCTCCACCCACGCGGACGGGGTCCGGTCGATGTGCGCCTTCAGCTTCTGGGACAGCAACTGCAGGGGCCAGGGGTTATCCGGACTGGTCTCCGCCGCGGTGGCGGGCAGGGTGGTGGGCGAGGTGCCGGGAAGGGACGCCTGCTCAGACATGCGGCTGCCCTTGCGGGGCTGGAACTGCGTGCATGGGGTCCTTCGACTGTTGTGGGCGGTCAATCAACCTTATCCATAAGGTGTAGCACCGGGGACTGACAGCCGCCGCCCGCCAACGTTGCCTAGGATGGTTTTACCGCCATCAACCCCAAAGGACCTGCTGTGCGCACTTTCGTTTCTGCCGTTGCCACCCTGCTCGGCCTTCTCCTGGCCGCCGTGGCGGTACCCGCCGTGTGGGTGGACCGGACCATCGTCCGGGAGGACGGATTCGTCCGGCTCGCCGCGCCCCTGGGCAAGGACTCCGAGTTCCAAAAGAAACTGGCCGCTGCGGCCGTGGGAACTATCGATACCGGAGCAGTACCGGG